>JACUTQ010000047.1 GCA_014859725.1 Methanosarcinales archaeon
ACGAGCGGTTTGATGAGGAGAGGGTGGCGAAAGCCACTCTTTTACTCTACCGAGATGGATATTTTGTGCATCGTGAAGCAAATTTAAATGTGAATATCCATTATATTAGGGGCACATATTGAATCATAAAACGGCGGTTTTCACAAAAGCTTTAATAAAATTCATTTATGATGATAACTATTGTAGTGTATTCCTTGTACGAATTATTGGAGGCCACAAATAATGATAAAACTAACTAATCCACCACTTGTTGAGGCAATATTTGAATTAAGGTGGAATCTTCAAGAAATTGAACATGGAATAAAAAAAGACCCAGAATATAAGTTACTGGTGGGCAGGATATTTGAAAACGTTAAGACAGATTTTCCTTCTTATGAGCAATTACCCACAGCTAATATGCCTGATGAAATGGCTGGATATATTATTCAACATCGGTTTAGGAAGAATAAAGATGAATGGCCTCTCATTCAAATTGGTCCTGGAATTATCACTCTTAATGACACTGAAGAATATTTATGGGAGAACTTTAAAGAAAAGATAGTCTATTTGTTGGAAACATTATATGACACATATCCTGATGCAGAAACAAATTTGACCGTTAGTGGATTGGTTTTAAGGTATATTGATGCTGTTCCCTTTGACTTTGATAATGATGACATTTTTGTGTATTTAAAAGAAAAGTTTAAAGTGGATGTGAATTTATATCAAAAACTTTTCGAAGATGAAAAAGTAAAAGCGTTTCCTAAAGGTCTTGATTTAAAATTCTCTTTTGATTCTGAAATACCTAAAGGAAGAATGAATCTAAGATTTGCACGGGGTAAGAAGAAAGAAGTAGATGCCTTGATATGGGAAACGATTGTTCAGTCCATTCCAGAAGATACGCCTAATAACAAGGACGAAATTGTATCATGGACAAATGATGCGCATGATCTAACAAAAGATTGGTTCTGTAACTTAATAAAGGGGGAATTAATGGAGTTGTTTAAATGACGTTTCTTGAATTAACATCTCGAAACATAGAAATTACTGTAGATTCATTAACTCAAGCATTTACAGGTAGTTCTACACAATTAGATGAAATATCATTGAATCGTTTATCGAATTTATCAACTAACGAATGGTCTCCTCGACCTTATCACGGTTTGCAACCAGTTTTCCAAAGTGACAACATGTCTTCTGTTAATCAGATTCCAAAAGTGAGAGATGAATTATTTAATTCTAAAAAACCTCATCGAAGGGATATACTTACTAATGAACTATTAAAATCAGCTTCACAATTAATTGATAAATTAATCTATGAAGAGGACATTTTTCAAAATATAAATAAAAATAAACTTCTTGAGTCTTTATCTAATACTATTAGCAAATTATCTCCGGAACAAATGTCAATTGCTGAAGATGAATTTGTTAATAGAATTGAAAAAATTATGGCTTTAGAAGCAATGTCTGGGATTCTTGGAGATTTCACTCCCGAACAACTTGATGATTTTGAGACTGAAATAAAAAGGAGACCTTTTTTCAAATGAAGTATTTGTTAGACACAAATATTATAACGGCCATCATGAAAAATAATGATAAAGTAAAAAAGAGAGCCCAACAAGTTATCCTCACAGGTGATGATATTTTTATAGATGGCATAAGCTATTATGAGATTAAACGTGGACTACTTTACAGAGATGCAAATAATCAATTAAGTTTTTTTAATGAATTATGTAAAAGATATGAGTTGGTGTTACTAAACAGTCAATCTATTTTTGACCGTGCTGCCAGTATATATGCTGAATTAAGACGCAAGGGGAAATACCCACATGACGCTGATATTTTAATAGCTTCAATTGCAGACACTGGAAAATTTACTCTTGTATCAAACAATGTTACTCATTTTAATGATATTCAAGATTTGAAAATTGAGGATTGGTTAAATTAAAATTCAAAATAAACAAACTTAACTTTGCTTTTTTTTGCGATTTTAAATAACTATAAATCCAATTATCGAACATGCAGTTTACTGTAAAACTTGAAGAATCTGATGAAGGTGGATATACGGTCCAATGTCTAGAACTTCCTGCCGCAATAAGTGAAGGAGATACCAAAGAAGAAGCTTTGGAAAATATTAAAGAAGCTATTCAGTTGGTTCTTGAAGTTACTCAGGAGCAAGCACGGTCGTATACAGAAGTCTTTAAGGTGGAAGTTGCCAGTACCTAAACTTCCGTCTTTATCCGGTAAAAAAATCATTAAATCTTTGAATAAGATGGGATTCATTATTGTACGACAAAGGGGAAGCCATGTGTTATGCAGAGAGGAGATGCTACAGTTACTGTTCCATTGAATGATCCTGTAAGAAAAACCACTCTAAAAAGTATATTGAATCAAGCAGGTATTTCATTAGAAGAATTGATTACCATCCGTGTTCCTTCCTGATGAATACTATTTCATCAACCCAAACCATGTCCTCTTCCATGATCTTGCCTGGCTTAATACAAGACCCTATAAATATTATATCATACTATACGGTACCAACTCATTTGAAAAGGGATTGAAAAATGAAAAAAAGCAAAAAGATGTATTACCTTACAGCCCTTGGAATAGCTTTCCTGCTGGCTGGAATAGTTAATTCCTTAGATAGCGGTGAAGGAAATGAGTTCATCTATTTAGGGGTGGGGACGCTGGCAGCTACTGTAATATATTATGGGATTATGGCTGCAAATCCGCAGATAACAGCGTTTATTGTAGGACTGATTGTACTGCATATCGGTGTACTGCTAATATTCAAAGGTGAACTTACTTATCCAAAGGAATTCGGGATGGTAACTTTCGTAGCAGGTATCCTGGTACTGTTAAACTCAGGCTTATCAGAATTTATGCGTAACCGCAAGAAAAAAGATTAATCATTCTATGTGATGATCATTTCGCATAACCTTCAATAATTCCAGTACCGAATATCCGGCCCTGGTAATTCCCATGCTTCGATTATCAGCATCAGTCCCTGCAATGTATAGATTCCTGATAGGGGATCTTATCTCTGCAAAATAACCGTCTATGGTCACTGCCGCTTTTTCAGGTATGGTTACCTGGTAATGTACCATCTCAATGTGGTCCTCTATTCCTGGTATTGCCCCCAATATGGTTTGATACATCAATTTCTTGTCTTCGTTCAGGGGTATCGATTCATCCACCACAAAAGTAAAACCCACCAACTGCTTACCTTTGGGTGCTATAGAAGCTTCATAATTACTGATCGGCATGGCCCAGTATGCCCTGGGTTTGAACCATATCTCAGAACCAATATAATCAAATTCGGGCAGCTTTGCATCAAGCCCTATCCATATGGTCATGCTAAGAGTCAGGACAATATTTTCAAGGTCTTTTAGATACGATGTTGGCAGATTGTCCATAATTAAGGGCAGTTCTTTCGCAAAACCTGTATAGACCACCACATCTGCGTCATAAATACCTTCAGGAGTGACCACTTCTTTTACAGCACCATCCTCTGTATTTATTCTGCTCACCTTTGATGATGTCTTGATCTCAACTGTTTCAGGCAATGAATATAAGACAGCATTGAGAAAAGCTTTGAGACCTTTTCTGGGATATGCCTGGGCGTATCCAATATTATTCGTGGTCAGCCTGCTCAGCACAGATAAATGTTCCCTTACCTGACTGCCTGTTAAATGATCTGTGATCAATTCCAGATAAGATTTAGCCACCTCTTCATCTTCCCAGAAATTTTCTGGTACACTTTCTCTCATAAAGCTGCTACCTGCTAATATCCTGTGTACTGAGGTCTCTTTCATGGATTTTCCTGATAGTGAATAACTGACGGCATCAATAAAATCCAATGAGTCATGGGAAAGCCCTTTAGGAAGATAATCCAATACTGACTGGGCGCTCAGATCTACTCCAAAGGTGGTCTGGGTCACTGCCTTGGTAATAGCCTGGCTCAATAGCAACCTGTCCATTTTTGGTAATACATCGAACTTAGCAAACTCTTTTAAATTGGAAGGTAACTTGAAAAGACCTTTATTTGTCCTGATATGATATTTTCCATGATCCAAAAATACAGGGATGTAGTCGAAATACTGGTCCATAAGACGGCGTAAGGGGCCTGTCCTGAGGTGGGTTATGGCATGTACTCCCGTATCTACCTGGAAACCGTCTACATTGTAACTATTACAGTTTCCCCCGACACCACTGCGTTTTTCAAGCACCAGCACTTTTTTCCCGTGTTTTGATAGAGTGAGGGCAGACATCAATCCGCTGATACCTCCACCTATTACGATCACATCATAATTGTCCATCTTAAATCCAGTCCTATTATGATCATGCGTTAAAATCTTTTTGTGCTATACCGTTCAGAATGGCATCATAACGCCGGTACACCCGTTCAATAATATCCTGGGAAGCATTCTGGTGTGTAGGTACCAGTATGTCGGCCCCTTCTGAAACATTCATACCACCACTGGACAGGCCATAATCAGGAGCTACCAGCAACCCGTCATTGGATACATTAAGTTTCATATCAGCGATAAGACGGGCCACCATATCTGTAGCAGGTTTTACCCTGGCAGACACTCCCAGTGATTTTGATAAATATTCTGATTTCAATTTCTTGACCCGCTCAATAGCTTGAAGTCCCTTGTCTTTCTGTCCCATTGGATAAAGAAATCCCAGGGTTTCTAATAAATCATCAAAGGTTACCGCCCGGATCTCTATGATCTCCCCATTAAAATATTCTGCAACCTTTTCTCCGTAACCTTTTGAGATTACCAGTTTTCCAATTCCCTTCATGCGCTGTTCTTCTTCCTGTGTGGGTTTATATGGATCCACAACTTTGAAATCCTCGATACCCAGCAGGAACATCAGGGACAGGTACCCTCTGGTCACACCAATAGGTTTTTTCACACCAAGCCATTTATCCAGCGGGATCTGACCCTGTTCCCGGGCCATCTGGATGATCTTTTGTTTGATATACTCGGGATCGCTGGATTCCAGGCCGAAATATTCTGAAAATCCAGGGGATGTTGTAATGATCTTGCTGCGGCCTACAGGCTCTCTCTTGATCAGGCCCCGCCCTTCCAGTTCCCTGAAATGGTCATAGGCAGAACTCCCCCTGATCTCGACCAGGTCGCTCTGGAGTATGGGCTGATGATAGGCTATCATGGACAGGGTCCGAAGCACGGGTGAAGACAATTCCTTTGGCGCCACGCTTCTCACCAGGTCCGCATATTCGTGTTTGACCTGCATTACATATTTGCCTTCCAGTTCAAGGATCTCAAGACCCGTATCCCGGGATGAATACTCCTCCATCAGCGCTTTGATGATCCGGGTGACTTTTTTTCGCTTGCCTACCAGTTCCTTTAAGGTAGCTTCATCTATCGGAGTCCCTGCAGCGAACAGGGCCGCTTCAATGATCTCCCGGTCCCCTATGAGCATACCTCCGCAGGATAACTGATAAACAATTCACCAAAGAGTTCTTCCTGCTCAAGCCATATTTCCTTTGAATTGGCCAGGAATAATAAAGAGACATAAGTCATCAATTTATGAGAACGATCCCCTTCAGCTATTTCGGTCAGGGTGGTATAATTCTTATCTTTCAATGTTGATCTTAGCTCTTTTTGCAATTCCTTCATCCTGCCCTCGATATCCTCTTCATGGGCTATACCCAGTACCTGTTCTGTGGTATGCCGGTTCATTTCCAGGTTTTTCCTGGTATCCGTGCGCAGTGAACGGCGGCGTTCTACCACTTCTGCCTTCTCAAGTTCCATTATCAGTTCATCCAGGGTCACTGGACGCTGGGAATGACGGCGAATAGGGATCTTGGGAACCGGGTAGTCTTCAACATCCATAAAATCAAAATCATCCACCCAGGAATCATCATCCTCAATAACAGGTTCTTCAACCAGGATCGCTGATTTCATCCTGATCAACATGGCTGCATAATGGAGGGTCCTGCCCGATATCCTCAAATCCATTCGCTCCATCTCTTCAATATGCTGAAAGAATTTATCGGTCACGTCAACAATATCGATGTTCCAGGGGTCAATTTCACCTTCCTGTGCCAGTTTTACCAGGATCTCTACAGGTTCCTCATACTCATCCTGTTCAGGACCTGTTAAGTCCTTTGTAATCGGTATACCGATTATTTCATCCATATTTAATCCCCTCAGATTTTAAAATTTTATGAATATATTTCTTTTATAATATATTATCTTTTTCAATATCGCTGACTTCCCCCATTATACGGGCTACTGCCATCACTTTATCGCTGCCTTTTACATTCATTATCTTAACACCCTGGGTATTGCGGCCCTGTACTCTGATATCAGATACGGGCAACCTGATAATAATGCCATTGGAAGTGGTCACCATGAGCTCATCATTTTCATTCACAGCCTTCACATCCACCACAAGACCATTACGGAAATTTGTGGTTATTGTTATTACGCCCTGGCCGCCCCTGTTAATATTCCTGTACTCTTCAAAGGGCGTGCGTTTTCCGAACCCGTTCTCAGTAATGGTCAAAAGCGTAGTATCTTCCTTAACAATGTCCATCCCGACCACATGATTATCACCTACAAGCCTGATACCGCGCACACCCCGGGAGCTTCGTCCCGTGACCCGTACATCGGTCTCTGAAAACCTGATGGCTTTGCCGTGGCGGGTACCTATAATAATATCCTTGGATCCGTCTGTCAGTTTGACAGTCTGCAGTTCGTCACCTTCATCCAGGTTAATAGCAATAATGCCTCCGCGCCGGGGGTTTTTAAAAGCGGACAGCTCAGTTTTATTAACTACACCGCATCTTGTGGCCATGACCAGATATTGACCATCTTCAAAGGATTTGACAGGTATCTGAGCAGTGATCTTCTCATTGCTGGCAACTTCGATCAGGTTGATTATGGCCTTACCCCGGCTCTGACGAGACGCATCAGGTATCGCATATACTTTAAGCCAGTGTATCCGGCCCCTGTCAGTGAAGAATAGGATATAATCATGGGTGGACGCCACGAATAGGTCCTCCACGAAATCGGCTTCCTTGGTATCCATGCCGATAATTCCCCGCCCGCCACGATGCTGCTGTTTGTAGGTATCGATTGGTTGTCGTTTGATATACCCGCTGTTGGAGATGGTCACTACCACATCTTCTACAGGTATCAGGTCTTCATTTTCCAGTGACACCCCGCCTTCAATGATCTGGGTGCGCCTGGGATTACCGTACTGCTCCTTGATCTCTGACAGTTCCTCTTTGATGAGGGTCAATATCTTGTCCCTGTCTGCCAGCAACTCTAGCAACCATTTGATGGTCTCCATCAGGTCCTTATGCTCTTTATCGATCTTCTCCCTCTCAAGACCTGTCAGCCTCTGGAGTCTCATATCCAGGATGGCTTTGGCCTGCTCCTCAGACAGTTCAAAATTGGCTATAAGCCCTTCCCTGGCTTCATCAACCGTCGCAGATGCCCTGATCAGGCTGATCACCTGGTCGATGTTGTCCAGGGCGATCTGAAGTCCTTCCAGGATATGGGCTCGTTTTCTTGCTTTCTCCAGTTCGAACTGGCTGCGGCGCGTGATGACCTTCACACGATGATCGATAAAATACTGGATGAGCTGCTTTAATGTCAATACCTGGGGCTGGTTGTCCACCAGTGCCAGGTTGATGATACCGAAGGTGGATTCCATCTGGGTGTGTTTATATAACTGGTTCACAACCACATCGGCATTTGTACCCCTGCTAAGCTCAATTACTACACGGATACCGTCCCTGTCTGATTCATCCCTCAGGTCAGTAATGCCCGATATTTTCTTGTCCTTGACCAGTTCGGCTATGTTCTCGATGAGCTTGGCCTTGTTCACCTGGTAGGGCACCTCATCGATGATGATGGCCTCTTTATTTTTCAGATCTTCAACCCTGGTCTTGGCCCTGATCTTTACAATACCCTTTCCGGTCTTGTATGCACTGACTATCCCGGCAGTGCCAAAGATATTGGCCCCTGTTGGAAAATCGGGACCCTTAACCACGCTCATCAGTTGTTCAAAACTTACTTCAGGGTCGTCGATGCTCAAATTCACGGCATCAATGATCTCGGTCAGGTTGTGGGGTGGCATATTGGTGGCCATACCCACTGCAATCCCTGTACTGCCGTTCACCAGCAGGTTGGGCAGCTTTGAAGGTAGCACCACTGGTTCTTCCATGCTGCCGTCATAATTGGGTACGAAATCCACAGTATCCTTGTCAATATCAGCAAGCATCTCTTCTGCAATGCGGGACATCCTGATCTCAGTGTAACGCATGGCTGCTGCAGAATCCCCGTCAATGGACCCGAAGTTACCCTGGCCGTCTGCCAGGGGGTAGCGCAGGTTGAAATCCTGGGCCATCCTGACCATAGTGTCATAGATGGCTGCGTCACCGTGGGGATGGTACTTACCCATAACGTCACCCACGATCCTTGCAGATTTCTTGTATGGTTTGTCATGGGTCATGCCCTGTTCTTTCATGCCGAACAGGATGCGCCTGTGGACAGGTTTCAAACCGTCACGTACATCAGGCAGTGCCCTGCCCACAATAACGCTCATGGCATAATCTATATACGAGTTTTTCATCTCGTCTTCGATATTCAGGGGTATGATCTTGTCCCTTTCTTGCCCCTCTACATTATTCGGAGATTCTTCCCCGGTAATTTCTTCCCCGGTAATATCTTCTTCAAACTCATCAGATGTCAAGGTTCTTTACCTCCATGGCGTGCTTTTCTATAAATTCACGCCTTGGCTCGACCTTGTCACCCATTAGTATAGTGAATATCTCATCAGCCTCTATGGCATTTTCCAGCATGACCTTGACCAGTGTCCTTGTATCGGGGTTCATGGTGGTCTCCCAGAGCTGGTCAGGGTTCATCTCACCCAGACCTTTGAAACGCTGTACATTGACACCCTGGTTCCCTATTTCCTCCATTTTCCGGTCCTTTTCGGCATCATTGTACACGTAATGAGTGACCTTTCCCTTCTTTAAACGGTACAGAGGTGGCTGGGCTATATACACGTACCCGACCTCGATGAGCTGTTTCATATAACGGTATAAGAACGTTAAAAGCAGGGTCCTGATATGGGCACCGTCCACGTCTGCATCGGTCATTATAATGATCTTGTGGTACCTGGCCTTTTCAATGTCAAAATCATCACCAAGACCAGTGCCAATGGCTGTGATCAGAGCGCGTATCTCATTGTTCTTCAATATCTTGTTCAGCCTGGCCTTCTCTACGTTCAGGATCTTACCCCTGAGAGGCAGTATGGCCTGGAACGCGCGGCTTCGGCCCTGCTTGGCCGACCCGCCGGCACTGTCTCCTTCTACCAGATAAACTTCACATTTGGAAGCGTCCTTTTCGCTGCAGTCAGCCAGTTTGCCTGGCAGCGAGGAGATTTCCAGCGCGCTTTTTCGCCGGGTCAGTTCCCGGGCTTTGCGGGCAGCATCCCTGGCCTGGGCAGCTATCACTGATTTTGAAATGATCTTCTCAGCTTCCTTGGGATTCTCCTCCAGGAACTCGCCCAATCCCTCTCCTACCAGGGTCTCAACAATACCTTTGACATCGCTGTTGCCCAATTTCGTTTTAGTCTGGCCTTCGAACTGGGGATTGGTAAGTTTTACGCTGATAATAGCGGTCAGCCCCTCCCTGATATCCTCACCAGAGAGTTTGTCACTGCCTTTTATGAGCCCCCTGTCCTTGGCATAATCGTTTGCAGTTCTTGTCAGGGCAGCCTTGAACCCGCTGAGGTGGGTGCCTCCTTCAT
Organism: Methanosarcinales archaeon; assembly: GCA_014859725.1. NCBI lineage: Archaea > Methanobacteriati > Methanobacteriota > Methanomicrobia > Methanosarcinales > Methanosarcinales archaeon. The sequence continues at coordinate 9,781 of JACUTQ010000047.1, forward strand.
GAGTATTGATATTATTGGCAAATGAAAATACGGTCTCAGTATAGCTGTCGTTGTACTGGATAGCTATTTCGACCTGCGTGCTGTTCTTGGATTTCTGAAAATAAATGGGGGGCTCGTGCAGTGGGTTCTTGTTCTTATTCAAGTGTTCCACAAAGGCTACGATACCGCCTTCATAGTGGAACAGTTTCTCATCGCCGGTCCGTTCATCTTTAATGAAAATCTTTATTCCTTTGTTCAGGTAAGCCATTTCCCTGAGGCGTTTGGAAATGGTCTCAAAACTGATATCCAGGGTCTCGAATATCTCATAATCTGCTTTGAACGTGATCTGGGTCCCGGTCTTATCGGTTTCACCGATCACAGCCAGTTCAGCCATTGCTTTACCGCGCTGGTACCGCTGCGAATATACCTTACCGTTGCGGTATACTTCAACTTCCATCCATTCGGACAGTGCATTCACCACCGACACGCCCACGCCGTGCAGCCCTCCAGACACCTTGTAAGTATCAGTATCGAACTTACCGCCCGCGTGGAGCATGGTCATTACCACTTCAAGGGCTGATTTTTGGTATTTTGTGTGCAGGTCAACGGGAATACCCCGGCCGTCGTCCAGCACTGTCACGGTATTGTCCCGGTTTATGGTCACGTTGATATTGGAGCAAAATCCCGCAAGTGCCTCATCGATACTGTTATCCACAACCTCATACACCAGATGGTGAAGGCCCCTGGTATCTGTGCTGCCGACATACATGCTGGGCCGCTTCCGGACAGCTTCCAGTCCTTCAAGCACCTGGATCTTGCCGGCGTCATACTGTTTATCTGTCATTCATGGTCTCCAAATAATTACATAATACCCATTTCAGTGAGCCGCTCGGGCAGGTACCGCTGTGTCACGAAATCCAGGCCTTTTCCGGCAAAAGCCTGCTGTTCTGCCTTTTTTCCTATATCGAGCTGCAATTTTATCTGGGTCTTCCAGTACTCGGAATCGAACCTGGGGTCTGACAGTTCACTGCGCAGGGCTTTGATATCCTGGTCTGTGAGCTTATCGGTAGAAAGATCGTATTCCACAATGTCGCTTGGCTGCACGCCTATGAACCGGGCCGCAGGAGTGGCCATGTATTCTGACATGTGTGCGCTCTTGATGGCACCGTATGCCACGCTGGCAAATATGCGGTAACTCCAGGGGTCGCCGTCAGTGAACACCACCACAGGAAGGTTCAACTCCTCGTTGAGCCGCTTCAATGTCCGCCGCGTGCTTCTGGCAGGCTGTCCCTTCAGGTGGACCAGGATGGCATTATGCTCCTCATCAAACCCGTTCTCGATAAGCCGGGCATACATACCGCCGGTCTCTATGGCTATGATGAATTTCGCATCGTGATCTAAAAATTCTACATTATCCACACTGAACGGGATCTGGTACCCGCCTTCACCCACATCGTTCCGGCAGTGGATGATCCGCTCGCCCCGCTTGGTGGTCTCCTTCAGTCGAAGGTCGCCGAACACCGTGGCCCCGTCCTCTTCAGGTCGCATGTGGAAATCTTCCCTCTGCATGGACGTAACGATCTCCAAATCCTCGATCATGCGGTCACTTTCGGGCTGTTCATTGAACTTGGCAATGTCCCAGTTCTCAGAGATGTAGTACAGCTCCCTTAACGTGGATCCCCGGTTGTTCTCCAGATGCTCCTTAATCAACAATTCGGCTGTATAGGACATTTTCAGTATCTGCCTGGCACCCTTGACAGTCTTTGCACTGCGGGCACTCTCTTTATCGCCATAGACCCAGACCTCGCTCTCATCGTTATATTCAATATTGTTTTTAGTACGGGTGGGAAGTACAAGTGTTGGGATGGTCTGGTCTTCAAGCTGCTGGTAGAATCCATCCACCAGACCCAGCAAGGATTGTTTTGCGATCTTATCCCTCTCCTGACGCAGGTTATTCAATCCACATACCCCCGTACCGCCCTGGCCCCATTGACCAGTGCCTCGTCTACACCTTCCACGATCAATGAAGGCAGACTGTTCGCCTCATCCTCTGAGACAAAGGGCAGATGGTATCGTATAGTCAGGTTACTGCTGGATCTCACGTCCAGTTTCCAGATATAATCGGTATCCTTGCCAAGAGAGATCACTTTCGGTTCCGGGTCTGCATCCCTTATGGGATATTGGTGGGTATCATGGAGATTGATGGTCATGTTGGCGCTCGAGTAATTTTTGATCAGGATGTCAACCAGGTAACCGTCCCCGTTCTTAGAAATAATGCGGTACACAAGTAAATTACCCATGATCTTGGCCACGATGGGTGTGATGTCGGGAGTGGGTTTTTCCACTACCTGGGAGACCTTTTCCGCGATTCGGGGCAGAAGCTTCTTTATGATCTCTTCCTTCTCCCGCCGCTTGGACAGGTTCACCTGTTTGGACAGGTATATCTTGAGTTTCCGGGCTGCGTCCTTGAGCGCCAGTTCTATCTCGTTCATGATCTCGGGCACATCAGCCACCGCGTCCTTGCTCTCTGACGTGAAAGGGATATGGGTGGATGCCACGTGCACCACGATAACTGCCGGGCCCGTGGGTAATCCGCCTCCCGGCTGGTTAATGGAATAGTTCTTCCACCTGATGTTCTCCACGGCATGGGTAATGGCACAGCCACCCTGCTGGTACATCAGGGGAACACGGTTGGCGAAGCGGAGGATGGCAACCCTGTCCTCCTTGCCTAAGGTTCCACCGTAGGCAATACCAGCCTCCACCAAGAACGGGTGGCCCGAATGGACGGAAGCAGCCCGGGTTACAGTAGCAATGAAATCGACGCTGTACTCCTTTTCCAGACCTTTATAAATAAGGGATTCTGTGATTGGGGATAAGCAGTCTGTAGGAGGTGCCATGATCTTGACCTTCTTGAAAGCACTTATGAGTTTTTTTGCCTCTTCCAGCGTGATATTATGGGGATCGCTATCAGGGTCCAGATGTGCAGCCTTGCAGATCTCTTCTGCCGTGTGCAGGCCGATCTTTGAGAAGCTGTAGCGCAAAAACGGTGCCAGTTTTTGCCTGTCAGTATAGCGCAGCATCTTTATAAGCGTGCCAAGTTCGATACCTTCAGGATGGGGGAGGATCTCCTGCGCAGGTTCAGGTAGTGAATCTGTAACCCTGTCAAACACTATGCTGTTGCCATCGGGTTCCACAAGGGTGAGCCTGGCATGGGTATTGACAATGGAGGTACTTTTCAGATATTCCACCACGCTCTGGCGTCGGCCTTTGATGTATGCTGCTTTCATTTCCATTTCTATCCTGGTGCCCCTGGGTCTGTCCCATTCCACCTCTTTTTCTTCCAGGATCTCGGGCTCGTTGGTACTGGTGTTGATCACCAGTTTATAGAAATGAGCAGGTTTGTCCCTGTCGATCTTGGATATGATCCTGGCGGGTTTGCCTGTTGTAAGCTGGCTGTACAGGACAGCGGCCGAGATGCCTATACCCTGCTGACCCCGGCTCTGCTTGATAGCATAGAATCGGGAGCCGTAGAGTAGTTTGGCAAATGTCTTTGGTATTTGTTCTTTAACAATACCTGGCCCGTTGTCCTCTACGATGAGTGTCACATTATCGCCACCCGCATCTTCGATACTTACCAGGATATCGGGTAGTATGCTTGCCTCTTCACAGGCATCCAGCGCATTGTCAACAGCTTCTTTAACTGCAGTGAGCAGACTGCGGGGACCAGAGTCAAAACCCAGTATCTGACGGTTCTTTTCAAAGAATTCTGCGATACTGATGGCACGCTGTTTTTTTGCAAGCTCTTCGGCTATTGGTGCTGCCATTAATTCATCCCCTCAAGTTAGAAAATTGCATCCATTTTTTTTCAATGACCTGTTGTATTCATTTTATTAAATAATAATTTTGATGTTATCAGATATTGCGATACAAATAGATATAATTCAGAGTTCTGCGCCAACTACAGTTTGTGTTGCAGTGACGTTTTCACTCTCTCTTATCATATCTACAAGGTTATTCAGTCTGCTCAGGCCTTCCACTTCGCTGACAACCACAAAGTCGTACTCACCAAATACATGATAAATGTCCTTGATACCATCGATCTTATGAAGTTCGTTATATGCTGACTTCTCCTGACCAGGTACTACATTGACCATCGTCACTCCGATTACCATAAAAATTGTCACCGTCCTCTTGGTTGGTATTTGATACCAATTTTAATATGCTCTTATTGGTTTTAATGGGCTTTAAAGGGTTCGGTTTGTGAGGGTTTTTGAAGCACTTATTGGGTGTTTTTTTTTTTTGAAATTCTTCTTCAGTAAGAATTCCATACACCTTTAGTTCTATTAATTTTCGGATTTGGTCAGGAATATCCAAAAACCATATTAGTTTTTGTGAAATAACTGGAGGAACATTCGAGACTTTTTATTATTTTCTGATAATGGCCAATATAGGTCAATTTAATTAGA
>JACUTQ010000048.1 GCA_014859725.1 Methanosarcinales archaeon
CTTTTTTGAGGTATCTCTGGTTTACTTATTTTTTCTACCAGTATTTTGAACAATTCCTTTGGTGCCATATCTTCTTTTAATATTCCCAACGATAGGTCTCTTATATTTCTGCATTCCTCAATATCATCTGGGAAACACGCATTAACCAATTCCAGACCTTTTTTATTTTCAATATCCGATTTATTATCAATCAATTCCACATATCGATCAATAAGGGGAGTACACCCAGCCAAATCCAATCGGCCAGAACTCATTTTTTCCAAAACTTTGAATGGAGAATCACTACTCTCTTCACAGTGACTTCGTAGTATAGAATAGGGTTTTGCGCGCCAATCTTGATTAGGGTAACCTAACCAGCATCGAAAAGCTACTTTGTCTTCAGGATTAGCTATAAGATTAAGTAGAATAAATCGTTCTTGAGCGATTTTATTACCTTTTAATATCTCATCGTCATAAGAGTTGATAGTCTTCAAATTCAAGTTATCTAATTCTTCAGAAATCAAATGAGCAATATCCTTTCTTTGTGCCAATATTAGAACCTCACCAGGAGAGATTCCCTCATTATCTAAATAATAATTGATGATTTGGGATACGCCTTTTGCTTCTGCTTTCATCCCCTTCCATTGCAAGAGATGGATTTCTCCGTCTGTCATATCTGATACTTCATACAAATCCTTAGGATACCGAGTGTTTCTTGAAATTAATTCTTTTGCAACTCGAACGATTGATTTTGGGCAGCGTCTGCAATCAACTAAAATTTCATCATGTGTATTTGAATGGGTCGAATCAAATGTACGAATACCTTCTGGATGAGCATACTTAAATCCATAAATTGATTGGTCGTCGTCACCTACTATGGATAAATTTGAACCTTCTGCAAGATGATCTATTAATACTTGTTCAGCTTTATTCAGGTCTTGATATTCATCAACAATAATGTGATTAAACTTCACTTTATACGGAGATGCAGGGTTATAACGTAAGTATTCAAGTGCAATTGGAATCAACTCACCGATAAGCATAGATTCATGAAATTTCAACCATGAGACCAATTTAAACTCAAATTCTCTCTCTTGATCAGTTTGTGTCCACCCAGGTTCATCACGTTGCAGCTTAGCCCACGCTGATTCATAGGCAGTAATGTTTTTCCTTAAGTCACGTATACCCCCGAGGCCCATATATTTCAAATCGTGCAAAAGAGGTTCCATTTCAAATTTAAGTAATGGTCTGGGGGTTCTATTTGTCGCTTCAATAACTTGCTCCCTTTGAAGCATTGAGAAAGAAAAGCTATGTAATGTTGTTGCAATAATATCATCTTCACCTTCGATTCCAAGTTCTGATATTTTCCTCACAAGGTCTTTAGCTGCCATTCTTGTAAATGTTACAAGAAGAATGCTTTTTGGATTTTCACTATCCTCAAGAAGTCGGCATACTCTTCTCATGATAGCAAATGTTTTCCCTGTACCGGGTCCAGCAAGTACTCTTAAAGGTGAATCTGGATAAGCTGCTATGTTCAAATGTGGTGGCTCCAAACCATCATCCCATGACATCTAAAATCACTCCATATTTTTCAGTTCTTTTTATAAATTTTGCACATTACAGATAAATCTTTGTCCTATAATCAGCCTTTGAATCAAACGGCGGGTCAATATAAATCAGGTCAATTTTTCCACGCATGGACGGAGTATTGTCATTGCCTGCCAGAAGTGCCTGCACGGCAAGAAGGTTATCGCCATAGATAAGCCTGTTGAACCATTCGCTTTTATAATCGGTTGATACTGCCTGCCCGAAGTATCCACCCTCTGCTTTTTGAAGAGAGTCCATCTAAGATTTTCAGAGCTTCCTTCTTTCCTTGTGAAACGATTTTAGGGAGGTCTTCTATGAGTGAGTATGCCATTTTAATTGCCTCTGATTTATTTGCTTATTTGATTATTTGTTTTTTATTAACCTTTCATAAACTGATATTATTGGTTTACTACTGACGTATTATAAACATTTACTAAATTTTTCCATATTTATATAACCTGAATTGGCACCTGTTTAGAACTTTGGAAAAAAATATCTTAAAACTATTTTATTTTCCCGAGCATGAATTCGCCATTCCTGTAGAATAACTATCCCCGTACTAAAAGTACGAGGTCTTCATATGCTTAAACAGAACGGTTTGTTGCTCTAAATCCTGTTTAATGTTGAAGATATCCAAAATTTTATGATATGATGAAAATTTTTTGTAATGGGAGTTTTAGCAAATGTTTTACTAAATATAAGTAGAATATACACCAATGAGAATTGCCGTAACCCGACTTGAAGAAAAGTCTGAAGGTACTGTTGAGCTATTCAGACAATATGGTCATGAAGCAGTATTGGCTCCCACTTTGATGGCAAAACCCACTTCTGACACTTCCTCACTGGATATGTTATGTTCAAAAGTGGCCTCAGGAGATGTTGAATTTTTATTATTTTCAAGTACTATGGGAGTTAAGTACTTCCTTTTAAGATGTGATAATATTCCTGATGGGATAACCATGATCAGCGTGGGTCCGAAGACCTCAGAGGCCATTAAAAAGAAAGGATATGACTGTGAAACCATTTCATCGTTCTCTTCAGATCATTTTGCATCACATCTTGGCAACCGGATCAGGGATAAAACTATAGGAATAGTCCGGCCTGATGTTCCAAACCCCGAGCTTGTTGTAACGCTAACCTCACTTGGAGCCCGGGCGATCGAAGGGATTGCATACCACCTGGTCCCATCAAATACAGATTTCAGGGACGTCCTGCATGATGTCGATGCCGTTTTTTTTACAAGCGGCAAATCCTTCGATCTGGCTGATGCAGGTGCTGCTGATCTTCGAGGTAAACTCGTAATCGCTATAGGTCCAAAAACTGCTGATGTGATGCGCCGAAAGAGTATAATACCCCACATAGTAGGTAATGGTACATTGAAGGATTGCTTAAAGCAAATTCAAGCCTTCAATCCAGAAAGATGATAGACAATGTATTTTTCCTTTTCCATACTATCCATCAATAATTATTTATGTAACCATATCTATTATTACAATGGTTTTGTACAAACTGTACAATATTGTATTTATCATTTACTACTGATCAAAACAACATAACAATAACGAGGTAAAAAACATGCCCAGCTCCATTCCCGAAATGATCCATGGGAACTTTAATTGCACTGACATTGCCAAATGCGTGCTTGGACTTAAGAACCTGGATCTGGAAACCTATAAACTGCTTGTGCTTCATGGTTCGAAGACAGCAGAAGAATTGGGTGGACTATTGAAAAGAGAACGCAGTACTGCTTATAGGGCACTTCAGAACCTTATGTCGTGTGGATTGGTCTATAGGGAGACCAGGACCATCGAAGGGGGAGGTTATTATTATGCTTACATAGCTCTTGATCCCTGTAAATTGAAAGAGATGATCCAGCACAATGTCGACGTATGGTATGATAAAATGAATAATATGATCGATGACATAGAAACCAAGATTATGGAATAATATCAATCAGAGATTAAATAGCTGATCGCAGACCAGTTCAACCTGGTTCCTGAATTCCTGTTGACCTATACCGAACAGTCCGGCTGCTAACATTGCACCTCCCGCACCAACTCCTTCTTTTACAACACCTGATTCGTACATTCTAAGTCCTGGATTCTTTGAGCGGTCAAATCCCGGATCTACAATGTAGGAAATAAAACCTAAGGCTGAAACCGTCTCCAAAAAACTGGCAGTATTATCCTCTGCTACGAATTTCGTGGTAGCAATAGAAAAATTTCCCTTAATCCCCATCTGTTTTGCCAATGCCAGTACTGCCATCATTTGTGTACCGCCTGCCAACACAACGTTAGTATCTCCCAATCCATCCATAAGGCCACAAACACTGGCCATCATGGGATCCCCAAAACATTCAATAGCACGCATCGGGTCATTGGCAAGATCCCCGTTGGATATTCCTGCTGTAGTTAATGATGTCTCAACGATCTTTTCTTTAATATCCAGAGGATTATTGGGATCACTGCTGCTTACCCTGCCGTCAATACCCAATGCTCTCAATACGCACATAGCAGTGGTTGTGCCTCCTGGAATGCTTTCGCCTATAATTACAAAATCTGAAAGACTTTTTATCTGGCGCCCCAATTGTGCAGAATTTTCATACACTAAACCCGCATCCGGTACTGCACGTCCGGTCCTGATGTCAGCTCCCGGTTTTCCACCAACATCCAGTAGAGGGATCTGGGGTACAATCCGCAGGCCGCTGTTTATGAACAAAAACGGTATTCCGGTCATTTGCAGAGCCGCCCGGGTAATTACGGCCGGTGTGGGACTACTGTCAGTCATTGGCGGTTCTTTCTGGCAGATTGTTCTGCCCAGTGTTACCAGCTCAGCATCCCCTGCCGGAGTAAAATCGATTACCTCCGGCGATTTTCCTGCTGCCGAAATACCAGGGATTCTGGCTGTGTCCGTATTTGATAGTACACAGAGGAATAAAGGTCGTTTCGCTTTGAATTCTCGCGGTTTTGGGGTGATCCAATAATCCATATAATCTCCTGAAACGCAATAATATTTATTAGGATTACTATTATTCAGCACTTAACATGGGATGTTATATAAAAAATATATGGCTCTCTTTAACATTGAGTGGCTATCATAGCCAAATGATTGGATTCTTTGCGAGGAAAAAGCTATAACAAGAAAGAGTTAAGCAATCTGAATAATTATTTGTTCAATTGCAATTTTTTGAGTTTTTCTATATTTTCCATTGACCTTTGTGCTTCTTGCATGGTTTGTTTTTCAAGATGGACAACAATTTCAGGCATTGGAACCGCAAGTTTATAGATCTTCATTGGCCTGCCCTTGCCTTCTTTTTTAACTTCTCTTTCATCTATCCAACCATAACTCCTCAATTCACGCATTGCAATACTGACTTCAGGTTGTCTAAGTTCAGAGCCAATTTCCAAATCTTTAGATGTGGCCTCTTCAACACTAGAAAGGTAAGCCAGGGTCGAGGCAACATTACGTGAAATATTGAGATTTCTCAAGATTTCTATAAATTCCAGGTCTTTTTCATCAAAAACGCTAACTTCCGAGGCTCTCATAAATCATCACATCTATTATTGTTTTACATTCAAATTTTATTCATTATATACATAGTTAATTCTGATTAATAATATTTAAATTAAGTGCTTTTATTACGATACACTCTATTCATAAATATTATTCTTAAGTAATTCTATTTGTTTTTAAACATGATAAACTTTGAGGTTAATTATATCTTTTCGGGAATATAAAGTCAACGAAATCTTTTATATATTTTATAAACAATGAAACCATTTTCAATAATATCATCCAGAGGTATCATGAGAGAGATAGCTGCCAGTGAACAAATGCTTGATTATTTTAATAGTCTGGAAAAAGAGCTCCATTCAGCAATGGAGATCGCTGATAATGCCAGGAAAAAAGGGCTTGACCCACAGCCCTTTGTAGAAATTCCTCTGGCAAAGGACCTGGCAGACAGAGTTGAAAAACTAATCAGAGTTGAAGGTGTGGCCGCTCGTATCAGGGAACTGGAAATAACAATGAGCAGGGAAGAAGCTGCATTGCAGATTGGAGTAGATGTAGCAGGCGGGAAGATCTGCACTTTTGATTCGGAAGGCCAGGCTCTCGATACTGCTGTTCGGGTTGCAGTGGCAATGTTGACCGAAGGGGTGGTGGCAGCACCCATAGAAGGGATTGACAGGGTAGCTGTGGAGACCAATTCTGACGGTTCCAGGTTTGTTAGAGTTTATTATGCAGGCCCGATTCGTAGTGCCGGTGGAACCGCACAGGCACTCTCGGTCCTGGTAGCAGATTTTGTCAGGCGAAGCATGAATATTGACAGGTACAAGCCCAGCCAGGAAGAAGTAGAGCGTTATGTGGAGGAAATATTATTGTACAGGCGAGTTGCCAGCCTGCAGTATACTCCTTCAGAGGAAGAGATACGGTTAATTGTTGAGAACTGTCCGGTCTGTATTGATGGTGAGCCAACTGAAGATGCAGAGGTGGAAGGCCACAGGGATCTACCACGCATCCCTACTAACAGGGTACGGGGAGGAATGTGTCTGGTATTAGCTGAAGGTCTGGCACTTAAGGCGCCCAAGATAAAAAAACATGTGACCAATCTCAAGCTGGACGGATGGGACTGGCTTGATGGTTTTATTGGAGGAGTAAAGGAAGACGATGACCAAAGTGAAGAAGATGGTGTCAAGGTCAAACCAAAGGACAAATACCTCCAGGACCTGATAGCTGGCAGACCCGTTTTTTCATATCCTTCCAGACCTGGTGGTTTCAGGCTCAGGTACGGACGAAGCCGCAATACCTGTTTTGCCGGAGGTGGGGTCAGTCCGGCTACCATGGTATTGATGGATGATTTCCTCGCAACAGGTACGCAGGTAAAGGTTGAGAGACCTGGAAAAGCTCTGGGAATCGCACCTGTGGACAGTCTGGAAGGCCCTACTGTACGTTTGTTCAATGGCAAGGTCATGAGAGTAGATACTGTTGAAGAAGCAAAGCAGATCAGGAGTTCCATATCCAGTATCCTGGATATTGGGGAAATTTTGATCAATTATGGTGATTTTCTGGAGAACAATCACATACTGGTTCCTTCATCCTATTGTTTTGAATGGTGGATTCAGGAATTAAATAGAAGTGCTGCTCACATGGGAAAGGAGGTCCCTTTCAAGGAATCTGAACTTATAAAACCTGATTGGGTTGTTGCACTTGAACTATCTGATACATTCCATATCCCGCTTCATCCCGAATACACATACTTTTGGCATGATGTTACACAATCAGATATTATCAGGCTTTCAGAATTTGTAGAACAAAATGGTGCAAATAACGGGGGATTTCTATCAATTCCCAATGATAACGAGATTAAACTTATCCTTGAGACCCTTTTGGTGCCTCATAAAGTCTCTGAGAATATGATTATTATCGACCAGGTTGGTCCCCTGATACGATGCCTGGGATTAGATAATTCATTACTGCGCAAAAATAATGTTCTTGCAGACGATTTCCCTGACCCGATTGACCTGGTTCAAAATCTGGGGAAACTTACTATTCGAAACAGGGCCCCATATAGGATCGGAAGCCGTATGGGCCGGCCTGAAAAATCTAATAGGCGTGAGATGAAACCAGCCCCTCATGTGCTATTCCCAATTGGCGATGCTGGAGGCAAGAAACGGTCCCTTATTGAGGCCAAGAATTATTCCAGGTCTTTTAAGGAAAATATCGGGACAATTGAAGTAGAGATAGCCAACCGGGCTTGTGTGCAGTGCGGTGCCGTGACCTTTAGAAATATTTGTTCTCAATGCGGCGGAACCACCCGTCCAAAACTGCACTGTCCTGTGTGTGCCGTAGAGACCAATTCGGAAACCTGTCCGAAATGTGGTAAAGAAACCATATCTTCCAACATGCTTTTAATCAATTTCAAGGATGAATACCTCAGAGCTTTCAAGAATATTGGCGAGAGGGATAACCTGGACAACCTGAAAGGAGTAATCGGCCTGACATCCAAACACAAGACCCCTGAACCCATTGAAAAAGGAATTCTAAGGTCGAAGCATGGCATAGTCACATTCAAGGACGGAACTGTACGTTATGATATGTCAGATCTGCCCCTGACCCATATCAGGCCTGACGAGATCGGGGTAAGTGTCGAAACCATGAAAAAACAGGGATACACTACAGATATTGATGGTGCTGAACTGGTGAATGGGAGCCAGATATTAGGACTGAAGGTCCAGGATGTTGTAGTATCACTTGACTGTGGAGAATATCTGCTAAAGACTTCCTGTTTCATCGACGACCTGCTTGTAAAATATTATGGCCAGGAACCGTACTATAATTCAAAGTCCATAAATGATCTCATAGGAACGTTGGTCATAGGATTAGCTCCACACACCTCTGCTGGCGTTCTGGGCCGGTTGATAGGTTTTACTAAAGCATCTGTGGGTTATGCCCACCCCTTTTTCCATGCAGCTAAGCGGCGCAACTGCGATGGGGATGAAGATTGTGTGATGCTTTTAATGGATGGAGTTTTGAATTTTTCGCGATCATACCTTCCAGATAAGAGGGGTGGACAGATGGATGCACCTCTGGTACTCACCACCCGTATAGATCCCAGGGAAGTGGACAAGGAGGCCCATAACATTGATCTGATGCGCAGATATCCTCTAGAGTTCTACGAGGCCACGTTAGAATATGCTAATCCTAAAGACCTGGAACCTCTTATGGACACAGTAAGCAGTAGATTGGGTAAACCGGAGCAGTATGATAATTGGGGGTTCACCCATGACGTGTCAGATATCGCTATGGGACCTGATAACAGTGCATACAAGACATTGGGTACCATGATAGAAAAAATGAATGCCCAGTTAAATCTGGCACGCAAGATCAAAGCTGTAGATGAATGGGATGTGGCTGAAAGGGTTATTAAATCCCATTTCCTGCCAGACCTTATAGGAAATTTAAGGGCTTTTTCACGTCAGAAGGTACGGTGTGTCAAATGTAATAAGAAATTCAGACGGCCGCCGCTTAGAGGAACATGTCCAAAATGCAACGGCAAGATCGTGCTAACTGTGCATGAAGGGTCTGTCAAGAAGTATATGGAAGTGGCAATCAAGATCGCTTATGAATATGAAGTGAGCGATTATACAAAACAGCGGCTGGAACTTATGAACCTGGAGATTAAATCGTTGTTCGAGAGCGATGTTTCAAAACAGATGGGTCTGGCCGATTTTATGTGAGAACTTTTTTGGTAAAAAAATTATAGATCATTGGCATCTGCAAATTTTATCAAAGCTTCTCCAAGCTTTCTTGTATATTTTGGATTCAAATTGAAACGAGCTTTTTTCTGGTTGCTGCGTTCCTTTGCAATCTCTACATATTCATTGTCAAATCTCTCACTGGTCGCCATTGTTATTGTCATAAACCAGCCGCCGCTCATCTTTATCTCCATATAGTCTTTGTTATCGTCTTTATCAGTCATTTGAAAATCCTCATGTCAGAGGGTCTGTATTACTATGTCCTGCTAATTAAAGATTATTATGTCCACAGTACTTAGGGGTCACTGAAAAATAACTTGTACAAATTAATCACATGCAATGTTCAATCTTGTTCCATTTATTTGTCCCAGGAGGATAATGGCAAACTGTCCACCATTGCCTGATGCTTTCAACGGCAAATTCGGAAGTATCATAACTCATTCCAACATTTACCATTTGTTCATCTCCTTAATTTAAATTGTTTCACATTAAGCCACTATTTTTCAAACTTCTTTTTTAATAAGAGAATCTCCCCCATCACCGCCGCCGCCTGGCCAAACCCACACACACCATCAAGCCCAAAACCGACACTGATGCACTAAAACCCGGTATATTCGGAGTTTTTACTGGTTCGCCATCAGTTCGTATATTCCCACCTTCCGGTTCACCTGATATCCCGCCCAGCTTTATCAACCAAAAATCAATGCCTTCGTTACTGCATGAATCAAGATCTCCCCCAATAATATAGCCCCCATCAAGTGTTTGAAGGACTGACCTGGCCACATCATAACCAGTCCCTCCAAAGCTTTCCTGCCATTGCAGTTTTCCCTTTGAATCTGTCTTCATCACCCATATGTCATTGGAAGTTCCTTCAGATTTCCTTTTTCCTGCCGCTATATAACCGCCGTCAGAGGTCTGCTGAAAGGAATACAGCCTGTCATTACTGTCAGGGTCCCCAAAGGTCCGGTTCCATAGCTCAACTCCTTCTGAATCAGTCCTTACCAGCCAGACGTCGCTTGAACCTAATGGACTTGTGATCCCGCCCAGGAGATAACCACCATCCCTGGTCTTACTGAAAAGCTCCAGAGAATAAAATCCGGTCCCTCCATATGTCATGTTCCAGAGCTCTGATCCTTCCGGATCAGTCCTAACCAGCAAGGAACTATGCGAAACAATACCATGCGATGCTGTTGATCCTGAAAATATAAAGCCCCCATCAGAGGTCTGGTCAGAAAATTTGACTCTGTCAAATCCATAACCTCCAAAAGTATCATTCCACTGTTCATTTCCCTCAAAGTCGCTTTTCATAATCCAGATGGAGTCTGCATCATAGGTTCTTCCTGCAATTAAAAAGCCACCATCATTGGTCCGGACAATAGAGTATACCTCATCAGATTCTCTGCCTCTGATGAACTTTTCCCATTCAAAATTTCCGTTTGGATCGGTTTTCACGAGCCTGGCATCAGTATGCCGGTGCCCTTTGATATATGAATGTGAAGTACCTGCAAGTATATAGCCCCCATCTGAGGTCTGCCACATGGAATATACCCTGTCATCACCAGTACCACCAAAGGTCCTGTCCCATTTCTTAACTGGCGGTGCTAACTTTTGAACAGTTAACTCTCTGCCGGTTGAGTTCATGGCACCGTCATTATCCATCAATGTTAAAACCACGTAATATTTGCCCTTCAGATCATAGGAATGTGAAATTATCTTTTCAGTGGTGTTTGTGAGATTGCCGTCTCCGAAATCCCACTGGTAATTGGTAATGTTCCCGTCCGGGTCATAGCTCGCCGATGCATCAAATGTTATGGTTTGATTTGCGCCGGTATATCCCGGATTGTATCTGAATAATGCAGTGGGTACCGGTCCTTCCTTTGATAACTTTACCAGCCAGAAATCAGAGTCCTTATCTCCTGCCAGGACATAGCCGCCATCAGAAGTCTGCAGCACAGAGTGTATGGTATCACCCTCAAAGCTCTTCACCCACTGCTCCTCACCTTCGGGATTGGTTTTCACCAGCATGATGTTTCTATCCTGTTTCAACCCTTTATCTCCGGTCAATATTAAACAGCCGTCAGATATCTGCAGGAAAGATTCCAGTCTTTGGTCAAATGTCCGGTCCCATTGCATATTTCCGTCTGCATCGGTTTTTATAAGCCAGTAACGACTACCGAATGACCACGTTCTTCCACCAAGAATATAACCGCCGTCAGTTGTCTGCTCTAAATGGGAATAGAATTCATAGCTCTCCCCTCCAAATGTCCTGTTCCACTGCTCGTTTCCGTTAAGATCGGTTTTCACCAGAAAGAGATCTCTGTGTCCGGCACCGTAGGATTCGGTGCCCCCTGCAATTATGAAACCTCCATCAAAAGTTTCCTGGACTGAATTTGCCCAATCGCTGCTATTCCCTCCATAGGTCTGGTTCCATTGTTCTTCTCCCTCATGGTCGGTTCTCACCAGCCAGATATCACTTTTGCCCGAACCATATGATTCTGTACCTCCTGCAAGGATGTAGCCACCGTCTGAAGTCTGCTGAACAATCCTGCCCCATTCATCTTTCAATCCCCCCAATGTCTTGTTCCACTCCGGATTGCCGTTCTTATCTGTTTTGATGAGCAAGGCATCAGAATCAGTATATACTATCTTACCTTTTGGGTCTGGATACTTTCTTGTATAAATATGACCTGCCAATACATATCCTTCATCTGAGGTCTGCCAGACATAAGATGTCCCTTCATAGCCATCTAACTTGAAGGTCCTGTTCCACTGCTCATTCCCATTTGCATCAATCTTTGCGACCCATGTGTCCCGATTGGTCATTCCAGATGACACTGTCCGTCCTGCAAGGATATAGCCCCCATCCAGGGTTTGCTGAATTAAGTCAAAAGAACTATCATAAGAAAGTCCAATTGTCTTTTTCCATTGTTCGTTTCCGTTTGAATCGGTTCTCAGAAGCCTGATATCACTGGAACACTTTTCGTATAAACATGTCGTTCCTGCAAAGATGTATCCGCCATCAGAGGTCTGCTGGAAATGATTGGCTCTATCAATGCCACTCCCTCCATAGGTCCGGTTCCATTCCTCATCAGGCGGAGAAGCCCTTGCATTTCCTCCGAGTGCAAGTACCAGGACTGTCAGCAGGACTGCGAAGATCAATATTATTTCCTTTAGTGCTATTTTATCTACCACCCGCACACTACTATATAAAATATGGAAAACCCTTTAGATTCTTTATTATTTAAGTTATTCACATGAACATGATATTCGAAGAGTTGGATATCTTGAGGTTATGGGAGAAATTCAATCTAAATGGTATCGAATTGGGGAATAAGCAAATTTTGTCCCAAAGCCAGAATAACTGAAAAACTCTATATATCACTAATTACATGTAGAGTTCGAACTTGAAACCCATTTTCAACTTCGAAAACATATTGGGCCTGTGGTCTAGTCGGTTATGACATCGCCTTTACACGGCGGGGATCCGGAGTTCGAATCTCCGCGGGCCCACATATTTCCAAGTTTGTATTACTTTTTTCTAAAGTGGTTACTTTTACTTTGCTCTCTGAAAATAGAACGCAGAGTAATTAATTTATTATGTTGAATAATCATGAAAAAGCTCTCGAATGGAAAGAATCAAGAGATGCATCCATGATTTAGTACTTGAATATGATCCCTCATTCATTATAATGGCAATCTGGGATTATCACGGCACAGATTCACCAGATCATCAATTTGTGCAATTCCCATGCACATAACCCGATCCGCTCCACCCCAGTAGATTTTTACTGACCCGTCATCCTCTGCGATGGCTCCGCAGGTAAAGACTACATTAGAAACATATCCTGTTACTTCCCATGTGTCCTCAGGCTGTAAGATCCAGTCATCTGCAACTCCTAAGATCTTTGAAGGATCATTCAGGTCATGGAGAGCCACGCCGAGGCGATAGATCCCACCGCTCATTGTAGAGAACACCCCATGATAGATATGAAGCCATCCGTATTTGGTCTTAATAGGTGTTGCGCCCGGACCGATCTTCATCTCATCCCAATGATATTGCAGCGGCCTCATCACTATTTTTGAGTGTCCCCAGTGAATGAGGTCAGGGGAATAGGAGATCCAGATAGACCACGGAGCAATCTGTGAATGAGGTCTGTCAAGCCGCACATATTGTCCATTGAATTTCCGGGGAAAAATCACCACATTACGCATGTCGGTCTGAGATATCAGGGCCACTCGCTCCAGTTGCCGAAAATCAAAGGTCCTGGCCAGGACAATTCGTACACCATATCTTGAATAGGCGCTATATGTAATCAGATATTCACCATCAATTGCACAAATCCTGGGATCTTCCACACCATATTCTTCGTATTGAGCAAAGACACCTTCCTTTGCCGGGATTACATACGGTTTGTCATGAACTGTAAACTGAAATCCATCAAGTGATTCTGCGATTCCTATAATGGAACGACCATTCCGCATGTGGGATCTAAAAAGCATGATGTATCGATCATTATGCTTGACCATTCCTGCATTATGAACAGTTTCCACAGGATAGGGAATATGTTCCTTCGTGAGAATAGGGTTCCCCTCATGCCGTTTAATATATTGGTTGTGTGATGAATTATCTGGCATATTTATATTGTCAACTCCTTAACACCCAGGGGATGGGCGAAATAAGACCCACCCATATGATGCAGGAATTGAGCGCTTTTTCATACTCCGGTCCTCCTCAGCGATTAATTATTCGCGTCCAAAATCGTCTTCTATACGTTCGATATCGTCTTCACCGAAATACTCTCCTGTTTGGACTTCTATAAAGACCAGGTTATCCTGGCCGGGGTTAGTTATCCGGTGCGAGGCACCTTTTTGGATGTCAATTGAATCTCCGGATTGAAGCTGGAACTCTTTATCATTCAGGCGTACCAGCCCGATTCCTTTGATCACGTACCAGTGTTCATTTCTTTGCTTGTGACGCTGGAAAGATAATCGTTTACCAGAATAGACATTAATACGTTTTACTTTACTATCGGACGATT
>JACUTQ010000049.1 GCA_014859725.1 Methanosarcinales archaeon
CTCAATCTTTTCTACCAATTCATTAAGATCCTTCAACATGGCATCCAGATCAATACCGTGCATCGTTGCCCCTTCTGCCAGGCTCTCAAAAGAAGCAGCATGACAACCTACGCAGCCTAGGCCGTACTGGAAAAAGACACCTATGGTTTGTGGATA
Organism: Methanosarcinales archaeon; assembly: GCA_014859725.1. Lineage (NCBI taxonomy): Archaea > Methanobacteriati > Methanobacteriota > Methanomicrobia > Methanosarcinales > Methanosarcinales archaeon. The sequence goes on from JACUTQ010000049.1 coordinate 157, forward strand.
TTTAGCTACTATTTCCTCTATCTTCATGTCACCTGTTATTTTATTATTTTCTGACATTGTATTGAACACCTACTGATTCAATAACCCCCTATTAATACATAAAATTGATTATAAAACCGTCCATTTAAGGAAAATATTAAGGATTGTCCAGCTATCTATTCTGATGTTCGATCTCAAAATAATTTATTGTACAATTATGACAGGAAGTTTACTTTATGCACATAACAAATATTGCAGTCCTGGTCTCTGGTAGAGGCTCAAACCTGCAGGCTATTATCGATAATATCGAAAATGGGACAATTCCCAATGCATCTATAACTGTGGTGCTCAGTGATGTTGGCGGTATATATGCATTGGAGCGGGCACAGAACCATGGGATTGACACATTTTTCGTGAACCCTGTACAATACGAAGACAAAGCAAGTTATGAAAGCGAGATACTCAGGATTCTGGAAAAATACAACATCGGCCTGATACTTCTTGCTGGATATATGCGTGTAGTAGGACCCATGCTGCTAAACCCATACAGAAATAAAATGCTCAATATTCACCCTGCTCTTCTGCCCTCATTCCCTGGCCTGCACAGCCAGAAACAGGCTTTTGATCATGGTGTAAAAGTAAGTGGTTGTACAGTACATTTCGTGGATGACAGTGTGGATACGGGTCCAATTATCATCCAGAAATGCATCCCTGTATTGGAGGACGATACTGAAGAAACATTGGCTGCCCGTATCTTAGAGCAGGAGCATAAGATATTTCCAGAGGCAGTAAGATTATTTGTCCAGGGTCAGTTAAGGATAGAAGGACACAAGGTCAGGATATTAGAATGAACTTTGCTTAAAAATCACATATAATAATATAATATCATAAGAATAATAGGCGTTAAGATGTCGGATAGGAGAATAACATGTCATACATTTCAGAAATAGACCCGCAATTGGCCCTGGCTTTAGAAAACGAGTTCCAGAGGCAGGAATATAAACTCAACCTGATCGCTTCCGAGAACTATGCCAGCCGTGCTGTCATGGAAGCACAGGGCAGTATAATGACCAATAAATATGCCGAAGGTTATCCAGGCAAACGATATTACGGCGGATGCGAGTTCGTGGACGTTGCCGAGGAACTGGCAAGAGAGCGGGCCAAAGCACTCTTTGGTGCCGAACATGTGAACGTCCAGCCCCATTCCGGGTCAGGCGCCAATATGGCAGTGTATTTTTCAGTATTAAAACCTGGCGATAAAATTCTAAGCATGGACCTATCCCACGGGGGTCATCTCTCCCACGGCAGCCCTGTAAACTTCTGCGGGCAGTTATACAGCATAGTGCCTTATGGGGTTAGTAAAGAGACAAAGACCATTGACCATGACGAATTAATGGGAATTGCAAAAAAACATAAACCCAAAATGATAGTAGTTGGTGCCAGCGCATACCCCAGGAAAATTGATTTTGCTGCATTCAGGGATATTGCAGATGAGGTGGGTGCATACCTGCTTGCCGATATCGCACATATAGCAGGATTGGTGGTTGGAGGAGTACACCAGAATCCGATCCCTTATGCAGATTTTGTGACCACCACTACACACAAGACCCTGCGGGGTCCCAGGGGCGGCATGATCATGTGTAAGGAAGAATATGCAAAAGTCTTAGATAAGACAGTATTCCCAGGTATCCAGGGCGGCCCGTTAATGCATATTATTGCATCCAAAGCCGTAGCCTTCAAAGAAGCCCAGACCCAGGAATTCAAGGATTATCAGAAGCAGATCGTAGCAAATGCAAAAATACTGGCTTCAGATCTAATGGAAAAGGGACAGGAGATCGTATCAAACGGTACAGATAATCATTTAATGCTGGTGGACCTTACCAAACCTGACATAACAGGTAAGGATGCCGAAGCCGCCATGACTAAGGCAGGTATTATCCTGAACAAGAACACCATACCATTTGAGACACGCAGTCCATTTATCACAAGCGGCATCAGGATAGGAACTCCCGCCATAACCACCAGGGGAATGAAGGAAAATGAAATGCATATTATTGCAGATCTCATCGATACAGTAATTAAGAATTTGAACGACGAAACTATACTTAATAAAGTAAGTCAAGATATCAGGGATCTATGTGCAGAATTCCCTATCTACAGATGAGGTAATATTGGTGTCTGGTGAGGACAAGATCATAGACGGGCGCGGCCTGGCAAAAAAGATCGAGGAACAGGTCAAGACCGGTGTGGTAGAACTAAAGGCCGAAAAAGGCATAATTCCCGGCCTGGCCACAATTCTCGTGGGAGATGAAGAAGCTTCAAAGATGTATGTCAGATTGAAGCACAAAGCCTGTGAACGCACAGGTATTCATGCCGAAGACCAGCACCTTCCTGTTAATACTACACAAGAAGAACTAATGGCACTGATCAAATCCCTGAACAAGAGGGATGATATTCATGCAATTCTAATCCAGCTGCCTCTACCTCCCCATTTGAACGAACAAATGGCAATGGAGGCTATTTCTCCCAAAAAGGACGCGGATGGTTTCCATCCAATGAACATGGGCCAGCTGATGATTGGCAACGAAGGTCTGGTTCCCTGTACTCCAAAAGGTATCATCCGGGCTATGGAGGAATACGGAGTTGATGTGGAAGGCAAGAACGTGGTTATTGTGGGACACAGTAACGTTGTGGGCAAACCCCTGGCAGCTCTTCTGTTGAACCGTAACGCCACTGTCTCGGTCTGCCATGTCTATACTGATGACCTGAAAAAATATACCTCCCTGGCAGATATTCTTATCTCGGCCACTGGAGTAGCACACCTTATCAAAGCCGATATGGTGAAACCGGGGGCTGTTATATTTGATGTAGGCATCAGTAAAAAGGATGACAAAGTAGTGGGTGATGTGGATTTTGATTCAGTGCTGCCTAAAGTATCATTGATAACTCCGGTTCCCGGTGGTGTAGGACCCATGACCATTTCGATTCTATTGCAACACACCCTGGAATCTGCCAGACGGATCAAGGGATAAATTCTGAGTATAGTATGACAATAGATACGGTAATTGCTGGAATCCAGGTTGGGGATGTCCATCCAGTCCGCCTGATGGGTGTCATAAACCTGAGTCTGGAATCGTTTTACAAGGGGTCGGTCACAGAACCAGATAATATTATTTCCCAGGCACAACAAATGATCGAACAGGGTGCTGACCTCCTTGACGTGGGGGCCCGGTCCACCTGGCCGCTGGCAGCTAAGATCACGAAGGAAGAGGAACGCAGACGTCTTATAAAGGCACTGGATTTACTTTTAGACAATGTGAATGTTCCCATTTCAGTGGACACCCAATTCGCAGACCTGGCTAGTGATGCTCTGGATATGGGAGCTCATATCATTAATGATGTCAGCGGACTTACTACCGATAAAAAGATGGTGGAAATTGTCAGCGAATATGGATGTCCTGTGGTGGTTATGGCTTCTAATAGTATTCCAGGTGACCCATTGGGTATGAATGCCGTTATGTCATCACTGGACAGGATCGTGCAAAAAGCTGAAGAATCAGGTGTGGAACCAGATAAGATCATTATTGATCCTGCCATCGGGAAATGGTTGCCAGAAAAATCGCACGAATATGATTTTGAGACCCTTGATCAGCTGGAACGACTTAAATCATTTGATAAATCCATATTGGTAGCTATCTCAAGAAAGTCCTGTATAGGAGAAATAGTAAAAAAACCAGCATCTGAGAGACTTATAGGGTCCCTTGCCGCCACTGCAATCTCAGTTTACAAGGGTGCTCACATCATAAGGACCCATGATGTGGGAGAGACTTGCGATGCAGTGCGGGTAGCTGAAGCAATAAAAGGACGAAATATTGTCTCTGAAGATGATGGGTATACTGTTGAGGTTCTGGATATTGCCAATTCGGACGATGCCCCACGGTATTTTGCAAAGATAGGTGCAACGTGCACCGGGAGCCAGGTGATGAAAGGGAAATCAATATTTAAAATACTCAGGATCAATAATGTCACCACTACTGAGGCCATCATCATCAAGCAGGAAGCTCTTGCCAGGGGATGTGATGCCGCCCTGCCCAGGGACGCTGTATCCCATGAAACTGAAAGTGTTGATCTGATACTTATGGGTACAGAATTGCAGATAAAACGACTGGCAGCCAAATTACAGCACCAGGCCAGGGATCTGCCCATAATAGCCCGGCTTATCATAACCACCCTTAAACGATGCTCAGATACTGAATATAGATACAGGTAACACAGATGATAATAACCCGACCCAAATCCGTTGATGATATACTTACCATGCTGGACCAATTTCCGGATGCAAACATCTGTGTAGTGGGCTGCGGTATTTGTGCCCGGAAGGCAGAGACCGGCGGCGAGCCCCAGGTCAGAAAAATGGTTGAGGCCCTGAAATGCAGGGGAGTAGATGTATTGGATGGGGTCATGGTAAAACATGCCTGCAGTGCATCATCCTGGGAGAGTCTGGCAGAAGAAAATCCGGCAATTGATAACGCGGATATTGTGCTGGTAATGAGCTGTGGTGCCGGAGTATCGTTATTGGGTCGTATTTCAGATAAACCAGTGCTTTCTGCCCTTGATACTACATCACTTGGTGGTGCTTTCACCAATGAAACATTAGAAGCACTTTGCGGCATGTGCGGGGAATGTAATGTCGGGATGTTCGCAGGATTGTGTCCCAAATCCAGCTGTCCCAAATCCCAGATGAACGGACCCTGCGGCGGGCTGGATGACGGGAAGTGTGAAGTGGGAGAGCGTGATTGTATCTGGGTAAAGATATATGAGACACTTGAAGCCAGGGGATTGCTTTCTTTGCTGGATGAGATCAGACAACCTGTAAGTCATAACAGGAGGCTTTGAAATGAATTTTACGCAAAAACTTCGATCAGGAAAATTCGTGATTACAGCTGAGATAAGCCCGCCTAAAAGCCCGGATATGTCAGGTGTGCTGCAAGATGCTGAATTGTTAAAGGACCTGGTTGATGCAGTGAATGTGACTGATAACCAGAGGGCAATGATGCGCATGGCACCCGTGGCACTTTGCCGTAAATTATGGGAAATGGGCATTGAGCCTGTAATGCATGTTACCTGCAGGGATCGTAACCGCCTGGCCCTTCAATCTGACCTGTTAGCAGCTCATGCAATGGGGATTTCCAATATCCTGGCCATGTCAGGAGATTATCCCACAATGGGGGATCAGCCGGGTGCAAAACCTGTGTATGACCTGGATTCTGTGCACCTTTTGCAGCTTATAGGAAAAATGAACAAAGGGATTGATTTTCAGGATAGTACAATTGACGGTCCGACTTCATTTATCGCCGGAGCGGTTGCCAACCCCGGTTCCAGGCCCCTTGATGTACAGTTGATCAAGTTGAATAAAAAAGTGGAGGCAGGTGCAGGTTTCATTCAGACCCAGGCAGTATTTGATGTAGGGGCGTTCGTGGAATTCATGGATGCAATCAAACATCTTAAGATCCCTGTCATTGCAGGGATCATACCATTACGATCAGCTCGTAGCGCCCGGTTTATGAACGATAAGATACCAGGGGTCATGATATCGGAAGAAATTATCAAACGAATGGAATTTGCTTCAGAACCCACAGCTGAAGGGTTGAGGATTGCAGCCGAGACCATACAGCAGATCAGACCCGTGTGCCAGGGTGTACACATAATGCCAATTGGTGGACATGAAAACACCAGGCATTTACTTGAATTATGTGGGCAGGTGAGAAAATGGAAAAAACGCAGATCACCTTAGCAAAAAATGGCATTGTATCCTCTCAGATGAGGGAAGTAGCATCCACTGAAGGGTTCGATCCCGGGATAGTCCGCCAGAGAGTTGCTGATGGAAGTATGGTCATTATGACCAGAGGAAGTAGATCGATAGCTATTGGTAAAGGTGCCTCAACAAAGGTCAATGTGAATATTGGCACGTCCAGTGCCAGGATCGAACCTGATGAAGAGCTTGAAAAGGCCGGAATTGCAGAAAAATATGGAGCTGACACACTTACTGACCTTTCAATGGGAGGAGATATCAGATCCATCAGGCAGTCCATATTTCAACAAACCACTCTTCCCATAACCACGGTCCCTATATACCAGTCAGTTGTGGAACAGGGCATCCATTCCATGAGCGAAGACCATATTCTGAAAATGATTGAGCAGCAGGTAGGGGAAGGAGTTAGCTCAGTGGTACTTCACTGCATCGAGAGGGACTGCATTGAACAATTAAAGGGCCATAAACGTGTCATGGGAATGGTCTCAAAGGGCGGTTCATTTACCAGCATCTATATGCTGACTAATGACTGCGACAACCCGTTTATTGAAAATTTTGATCATATAATGGCTATCCTGAAAGAAAACGATGTAGTGCTGTCCCTTGGAAACACCATGAGGAGCGGCTGCATCCACGATGCGCCTGATTCTCCCCAGAGGAGGGAACTACTGATCAATATGAGTCTGGCAAAAAAAGCAAACCTCGCAGGTGTCCAGGTGATAGTGGAAGGTATGGGCGGTCATGTACAGGCGTCAGAGATAGCGGATTATGTGAGATTCCATAAAGAGACTGGTGATTATCCATTATTTGTTGCAGGACCGCTGCCCACTGACGTGGCTGTGGGGTATGACCACATTGCCGGTGCTGTGGGTGCATCCATGGCTTCTGGTGCCGGGGCTGATTATTTGTGCTATATTACGCCCTCTGAGCATCTGAGACTGCCCAGTGTGGATGACGTGAGAGAAGGTCTGGTGGCATTTCGCATTGCAGCTCATATTGGGGATTCCATGAAATATGGAGCCCAGCGGCGTGATCTAAAACTGGCAGAACACAGAGCTGTTATGGACTGGGACGGGCAGATGCAGTACGCTATTGATGCTGACAAGCCAAAAAGCATGTGTCCGGACGTGGGGCCGTGTACCATGTGCGGAGATTTCTGTGCACTGGCAATAATGGATGTATTTTTAAATGGTGACAATTAATCTTTAGACCGATCATGCAGGATAGGCTGGAATTAATTGGTATCAAGACACCCCTGATCAGAGCGGGTGATGATTTTGGAGTAGTTCTCATAAATGCCATCCGTGAAAAGGGGATCACTCTCAAAGACGGGGACATTATCGTACTTGCCGAATCTGCTGTGGCTACTTCCGAAGGCAGGCTGGTGGACCTGAGGGAGGTGAATCCTGGGCCTGAAGCTGAGGAACTGGGTGAAAAATACTCTGTTGACTCCAGGGAAATGGAACTTATCCTTTCTGAATGTGATGAGATCATAGGTGGAGTACCCGGAGCAGTGCTCACAATTACCAACGGGAATATGTCTCCCAATGCCGGGATAGATGGTTCCAATGCACCTGAAGATCATGTGGTGCTATTGCCAGAGAACCCGGGAGCCAGCGCTGAGAGAATCAGAAAACAACTGCAAGAGACATTTCAATGCAAAGTGGGAGTTATTGTGGGGGACAGCAGGACCCAACCCATGCGATTGGGGTGTGTGGGTATTGCACTGGGTTGTGCCGGGATACTGCCTGTTGAGGATGCACGGGGCAGCAAGGACCTGTTCGGGAAAGAGCTTACCATTACCAGTAAGGCCATTGCTGACAACATGGTATCAGCGGCCCAGCTTATCATGGGGGAGGCGGGGGAGGGCATCCCTTCCGTGGTGATAAGGGGGAATGATGTGATAGTGGTTGATAATGATGTGAAAATACCTGTTTTCTCAAAAGAAGAGTGCATGTATTATAGTAATATCTCCCGTTAGTACCGATGTTGAAGTACAGTTCAGGAGAACCACCGAACTTATCATTCTCGATACCGAAATTGGCATTGTAACTATTATTCCTGTAGCTGAAGTGACTATCCTGGATCTCCCAACCTTCAAGCACAAAGTCATGCTCTATCCCTGGTTTAGTAGCTGGCCGGATATTATCATATGAATCCAGATCCGGAATGAGGACTACATCACGATGGAAATCTCTATTCCATATCCTTATCCAAACATCTTCCTGATCAAAGGGATATTTTGAATAATCGAATGGTTGACGCAAAACAGACCTGAAATACCACCCGATAATATCCCCATCACTGTAAGCTTCTTCGATACTTATCTGTTCGGCTTCGGGGAAGATGAAACCCTGTGATATCGGGCCAGGTGCCATGTTAAGAACATCCCAAATATACAGAAGAGACAATTACAATTCGTGTTGGTGAATTAATTAAACCACTGATAAACACAGATGAACACAGATTTTCAGGCAGCGTATCCGCGTTTATCGGCGTTCATCTGCGGTTAGTCTGATAATACCAACATGTAATATAACGGTCTCCTTTTCTAAGGCATTTCCACGATTTAATTAAGGTTACATTCATACTTAATCCTGACCTCAAGTTCTTATCATTCTATTTGAAATAGTGTTATAAAAATGTAATAAATTTATTGGCGTAAAATCTCAACAATTCTGTCAACAACTTCGCCAATCTTGTTATTCCTGAGATGACCAGCAGGATACAATATTATGCCACTGTCTGCTGTGAAAATACGGTTCGGCCTGATATGGCTTTTTTGTTTTAGAGTTCCCTTGGTGAAATCACTTTCATCGATTGGTATGGCATATTCATCTCTAACCCATTGGCTGGTTATCTGACATAATATCACATCATTTCCCTTTAATTCCGCAATAACCAGCGCGGGCCGTCTTTTAGCCTGAGTTAAATCAGAAAACGGAAAAGGAACAACAACAATATCCCCTTTTACAAATCTTGCCATGCCTTATCTTCTTCCACTCTTAACCAATCCTTCTTAAGTGAAGATTCACTTGCAATTGCTGTTTCGAGTTTTTCTTTTTGCGATCTGGCTTTAAGAAAACAAATGAAGTCCAGTATTTCTTCAAATAGGTTGTCTGGAACCTGGTCCATTTCACGTATTATTAATTCTTTTTTTGACACATCGATCATTGTATCATTCTCACATACATCAATCCGTTTGTTATAAGATTTATGGCTATATATGATATTTACCACAACTTCACGCTTTCCCTAAATCCCATCGTCCTCTCTCCCTCATCTGGCTTCCTTAACACGTACAGGTGCTTATTAAAAAATTACAAAATTTGCCAGCTTGCAGCCTTGAATGCCGAAACATGCTTATCCCCCGCTTGCTCTTGGTAGTTTAGGCATATTCTGCTGTCATGGTTGTATCTAAAGAAAGACTCATTCTTTTCTTAAAACTGGATGCACGGTTTTTAAGTAATTTTTCTTTCGCGGTTTTAAGCCGTGAGGTAAGACATCCAATAATAGCTTCATTGATATTATCCATTGCTTCATCAAATGTATCGCCTTCCGAAAGACATCCTGGAAGATCTGGACATTCAACTACATATATGCCTTCTTCATCAATTTCACAGATGATGTTAAATTTCATGGTATCATTCTCAACTTGTTTTTAAATATATATCAATCCGTTTCGTTATAAGATTTTTGTCAGGCACATGTTCATGGTTTGGAACGACAACAGCTCTTTTTGAACCATCATTGTTATTGACAAGTACGATATGACTTCCCTTCTGTCTTACTGGTTCAAAACCAATCTTCTTCAGAATTCTGATCAATTCATACCCTGACAGCACTGGTAGTTTCCCCATATGGAAACACCTCAAAATGAGCGATAAGCATATCATTTCGCTTTATTTCTTCAGGTAAGCCCATCTCTTCGATGTAAACTTCCACAGCTTCTTTAAGATTATCCAATGCCTCTTCAACAGTAAAGCCCTGGCTGACAACATCTATTTCAGGGCACAGAGCTACAAATTGCTTTTCTCCTTTTTTGATTATTGCGGTCAGTTCTATAATATCATTTTACGATCAGATACCACATAATTTAATTCTTTAAATATCTTGCCACAGTTTCACAACCTTATTGTGCGATCAATCCTTAGTAGGGAAAGCAGTAAAACTCATTCTGCAGGAATACCTGCTGGCAGGGAGCTACCGGTTCGGTGAGTGGAGCGCTGCTTGAGCCCCTTCATGAAGAAGCGCACGTCCCACATCCTGCGGATGAATCCATCGCGCAGCGCCTTCTCGTTCACTCCGAGCCCGCACAGGTTTTGGAGCTACCAGCAGTTGCGCGTCGTCGGGCATCTGCCCGCGGTCGCTGGGGCACCTCATAGAGCCTCATGAGCCTGACAAATTCCTCCAGTTCCTCGGGACCGGGGGCGGTTCACAACGCGCTACACGCAAAGGTAGTAGCCCAGGTGTTGATGGGATGGAGCTTTGAGTCGGGATTTACGCATGGTGGGTGGGGCGAATCGTGCGGAATATCAGCGGGTTGCGCGTGAGATGGAAAGTCTTTTCTTTACTATTGGCTCTGCACTTATTTTCATACCTTTTTTTGTTGTAGTACTTTCTATTAAATTTACCATCACCTCATGACTCTCTTTAAAATCATAAACTTGAACCTCTTCAGGTTCGCCTTTTGGACACCATTCATGGCCAACATTCTTAAAGTCCCCAATAAGTTCCTTCTTTTTTGTATCTACTGAAATTACTGGTTGTCCTTGACCCTGAAATTGTTTCGTCTTTGAATTTATGTATTCAAATTGTGCATCACGATCTGTTTTTGTTTTTCTGATTGGCTGCCTTTGGAGTTCTTCTTCCCCGCACGTGGGGCAAGCCCACTGGATGTGTCGGTGAACCCCCGGATGTTGCCGTCGGCTCCGGCATCCGCATTACCGCATCCGCCACTCGGTCCGCCTCCTGCTCGTACTTATCCCCTGGTTGCCCCATCTTGAGCTTGGCCTGCAGGGTCCCTGATTTGATCAACCTCTGCACGACCTGGTTGCCGATAGTTCTTTGAAGATATAAAATGCGATCAACAGATGAGTCCTTCGATCCTGATCGATTAATCCTTCGCGTCTGTAAATCCGAATTGATTTTATTTGCCTCGGATCTTTTACTAAATATAGTATTCATTCCCCCCATCATGTATCCACTGCCCTATTGCTATTCTTTTATCGTTTCATACTTTCCTTACTATACTCCATCAGCTCCCCATTAAAATACGCTTTCCTCAAAATCCTTCCATCTCTTCCTATCCCCCCAGTCAAATCCCTAGCAGGGCACAGGCCGCTGTTCCCAAACCGTACACCTGTAATTCTCCCTGTCAAGATGGAGGCAATAACCATCAGCACCGTGAGCTATCAGATAAGGCCTGCCAGACTTCCATCTGACAGTACAATCTTCTACATCCTGTCTTAACAGGGCAAAAGGTAACTTACAGCATACACGTGCAAACTGGTGCAGGGTGGTACCGAAATGTCGGTTCATGGATGTGCGTACACTCTGGAGGGCCACAGTTGATTAAGATGCAAATTGCGCTTCTAAACTCTTAATTGTGATCGGCCCAACGATGCCGTCCGCAATTAATCCTTTTGCACTTTGGTAATTCCGAACCGCTGACACAGTCTCTTTTTCAAAGTCACCATCAGTACCAAATCTAGGTAGCGGAAATCCCAAAACTATTAAAGCCTGCTGGATTTTTTAACTGTTGGCCCTTTTTCTCATTTGCGAAGGAGCCGTTCATTACATGATTTATAATAAAAAAATATGGCTCTCTTCAACATTGTGTGGGTAAATCCAATTTTCCTGATTTCATTTACAATCGTTATCCTGAGATGAAAATGTTAAATGTTCGACTATAAATTGAAATTGATATGATAAGGTTGAATTAACAAAAAAAGTGTAACCTACTAAAATTGCAATGCTTCATTTTGCATGTGCATGGATAACTTTCAGAGCTTCAGGGCTTTTCGGATAGGCTCTAAGTACCAGACTTATAAACTCCAGAGTGCTTCCATTCTCCTCCAGAATTCTTCTTCAGGTGTATTCTGATGCTCTAACAGATGAAGCGTAACAACTGTATATACCCTGTTCTTCACAATAGGATCAACAGACCTAACTGCCAGTGCATAAATATCCCAATTTGTTATAAGAACCTGTACCGCCGCATGTGCCGGGTTTTCTCCGATAAGTGTTATGAATGGCGCAGCTCCAAGGAGTGCTCTCAGTGCCCTACCTGATGAGATAATTCTATCAATGGTTCTCAGTGCTTCTTTACAACAGTCCGGCATACCGGATAGTTCTCTTTCAACTTCCCGTATTATACTGAGTAAATCAGCAAATCTTATTTCATCTGAATCAGAAACATTGTCAAATAGCCTCCCTAATATTTCGTCTCTTCGCATCTCCTGGACCGTGTCTTGCAGATCATTTTGAGAAAGGTTATCTAATTTTTCCAGAACCTCACTTGCTTCCTCATCAGTTATGGCCCAATCAAGGATTCCATAAGAAAGATTATCTTTTATAACATTATAATTTGAAGCAACACTTCGCTGAATTTTTAAAACATTCCCCTGCTGCTGCACCACATGCGTCAATTCATGTGCCAGTATCCTCCGTCCCTCGCTTATCCCCGGCACATATTGCCCTGTCCCAAACACCACATCCTGTCCCACCGTGTAAGCCCGCGCATTCACCGCCTGAGCCGTCTCCGCAGCTCGAGTATCAGTATGCAACCTTACTTGGCTAAAATCATGCCCAAACCGCGGCTCGAAAAAGCCCCGCTCAGATTCTGCCAGAGGCTGGCCGCCGCCCCTGATAGCATTGATGCGAGATTCGAGATCGGATGAAGTCTCAACATTCTGCCCCGATAATTCTTTGGTTTGAAGAAGCTCTTCCTCTTCACATCCCTGACACACTCGTTGGATGTGAGGATCCTCCTGGGACACTGCCTGTGGCTCAGGCATCCGCATCACCGCATCTGCCACCCGGTCCGCCTCCTGCTCATACACATCCCCGGGCTGGCCAATCCTGAGTTTAGCTTGTAGTGCCCCTGACTCGATCAGCTTCTGCACGGCCTGGTTGCCAATTGTCCTTTGGAAGAACAGGATGCGTTCAACCGGCGTACCTGCCGATAGAAAAACATCAGCCTTTCGCGTCTGAGATACCTTATTCGCTCTCTTCGCTTCCGGCTTTTCCACCGATACTTTGCCACTTTCGATCATCTCAAACCTCCCATATAATTCAGATCTCACCGACTCAGTTTATAAAATTCTCCATTGTTATGATCTATCTTTTCAACGTATTCATGATTAATGATCTGCGTCGTATAATCAAGCCACTACTATTTTTCATTCTCCTCACAATCAAAATCCCTGCCTGCTCAGGCGGTGCTCGCATACCGTGCCCTGATATGTCGCTCGATCTAGATCCACGCAGTAACCGTCATCACCATGGGCGATCAGATAGGGCCTGCCAAATTCCCAACGGATGAGCCCTTCTTCCACTTCCTGTTTGAAGAGCGCAAAGGGAAATTTGCAGCAGACAGCCTTGCAGACACGCAGCCTACTCAAACAATCAACCCGGGCTTCGTGTTAGAATGTGTACTTATCACACTAAGAGTCTTGATACAATAGCCCGATGCCGCTTTCTTCGAAATTCCTAACCAGACGCTCAGCCACCAGCTTTTTACGCTCTTATGTTTGCTTGTTATTCGGCTCTGAGTTTGCTGAACTGCTTGTGTCAATTCATGCGCTAACAGCCTTTACCCTCACTTGTCCCCGGCTCGAAATTCCTGCCTCGCCCCAAACACTACATCCTGTCCCACCGTGTAAGCCTGCGCATTCACCGCC
>JACUTQ010000050.1 GCA_014859725.1 Methanosarcinales archaeon
TGGGGCAGTTTATTTATAAAGGGAATTGTAATGGTTGTTATTTATTTAATATATATGATAATTCCACTTATAATATTATGGGCAACTGTCGGGGGTTCTATTGCTAATGTAATTAATTCAAATGATCCAAATGCAATAGGTGACTTTGGAGGTGCGTTTGCTGGGATATTAGTTTCAGGGATACTCATCTTGATAATTTCCCTAATGATACCAATGGCGTTATCAATCTATGCAAAAGAAGATTCATTTGGTGCTGCTTTCAGGATAGGAGAAATTCTATCCAGAATAAAATCTGTTATCGGAGGTTATATTCTGGCATATATTGTGATTGTTGTACTTGGTATGATTCTTGGAATGATCGGTTTAATACCAATCCTTGGCTGGATAATGATAATATTCGGAAACTTCTATATAATTACAGTCGGCGCACATATGTATGGCAAATTATACACTGAATCCAGCGCATAATTTGAATAGATTTCCCTGGTATAGTCCAGGATATATTTTTTTTTTCTAATTATTAAAATAAAATACCTAAAACATTTTTTAGATGCGACCGCCGGGAATCGAACCCGGATTAGTGGCTTGGGAAGCCACTGTCATACCGCTAGACCACGGCCGCTTATTGCATTATTTTATTATGGTTTTTTATATTCTTCAAGCCTGAGGCAAGTGGGCCCCTCCAGAGGTATAATTATTGAATCAATGACCTCAGTATCCCTTGCGCAGGTTGATGGATATAATTATCAGTTATCATTACTTCGCTTTACTGAATATTAATTCTTATGCTTTCTAAATCAGCATTTTTATAATCCCTAACCTCATAATAGATTAAATTGAAAATCATAATTTTAGAGGAAAAATTAACATGATCGATAGAAATGAAATCCTTGATATCCTTAATGAATACGATCAAACAGATTACAAAATCGGTGCTGTTGCCTCTCATTCGGCTCTGGATGTGTTCGACGGTGCCATAGAAGAAGGTTTCAGTACATATGCAGTTTGCCGTAGGGGCAGGGAAAAGACATATACAAAATATTTCAGGACCTTATGTGACGATGAAGGCTTTGTACAAAGAGGTGTAGTGGATGATTGGGTAATTTATGATGGTTTCGATGAACTCACTAAATCTGATGCCCAGCAGGACCTGATCGATAAGAATGTGTTGTTTATCCCAAACCGTTCCTTTACTTCCTACTGCAGTATTGATGCTGTGGAAAATGACTTTCGTGTACCACTTGTTGGCAGCAGAAATCTGCTTAGGAGTGAAGAACGTGGGGAAGAGCATGACTATTACTGGCTGCTGGATAAAGCGGGTCTACCATATCCTGAAAAACTGGATGATCCCCAGGATATTGATGAACTTGTCATGGTCAAGCTGCCCCACGCTGTAAAAAAATTGGAGAGAGGTTTCTTTTCTGCAGCATCCTATGAAGAATATGTGGAAAAATCAGAATCCCTGATCGAACAGAATATCATTACACAATCTGCTCTTGAAAATGCCCGAATTGAGAGATATATCATAGGTCCGGTCTTTAACCTGGATTTCTTTTATTCACCCATTGAAGAGGAGCTAAGTCCACTGGAATTATTAGGCATTGACTGGCGGTTTGAGACCAGTCTGGACGGACATGTCAGACTGCCAGCACCACAACAGATGACCCTTAATAAAAACCAGCTCACACCGGAATATACGGTATGTGGTCATAATTCAGCCACATTGAGGGAATCACTGCTGGAAGAAGCATTCGAACTGGCAGAGAAATATGTGGCAGCCACTCAAAAGTTTTATGACCCCGGCATCATCGGTCCATTCTGCCTGCAAACCTGTGTTGATAAGGATTTGAATTTCCACATATATGATGTAGCTCCCAGGGTGGGCGGTGGTACCAACGTCCATATGTCAGTGGGCCACCCTTACGGCAATACACAGTGGCGTATACCCATGAGTTCGGGTAGAAGGCTGGCATTGGAGATCAGGAATGCAATAGATATGGACAGACTCGACGAGATAGTGACCTGAATCTAAATGAAAATCTATATTAAAACCTTTGGCTGCACTGCCAACAGAGCTGACAGTATTAAAATCCAGCAGATACTTTCAGCTCAGGGACATACTTTTACAGATGTTTTAGATTCAGCCGGGCTTGTAGTAGTAAATACCTGCACTGTTACCCAGACCACCCAGAGGAATGTCCTGAAATTTATTCATTCGGTGTCAGATTCAGGGAAACAAATTGTTGCTACAGGATGTTTACCAGCAGCCCAGCCTGAAGCCCTTGTAGATATAAAATGCCAGTCAGTAACTCCTGCTTCAATTGAAGATATACCAGGGATTCTAGGTAACGGCACCATGATGAAAGAGGCGGTAATCCCCATCCTGCACGGAGTGACTGGCATTGTCAGCATTTCCCGGGGATGTACAGGTAACTGCTCTTATTGCATTGTAAAACAGGCTAGAGGCGAATTGGAAAGCAGACCAATTTCAGATATTGTTGTTGAAATGGCATCATTGGTACAGCAGGGTGCAAAAGAGATACAACTTACGTCACAGGACACGGCAGCTTATGGAATAGATACAGGGCATAGACTGCCAGAACTGCTTACGGCCGTGACAAGTATTGAAGGAGACTATATGCTGCGGGTAGGTATGATGAACCCATTTACCCTACTCGATATCGTTGACAAAGTGGTGGATTCCTTCCATAACCGTCATATTTTCAAGTTTTTACATCTTCCAATTCAATCGGGTTCTGATCAGATATTGGAACATATGAACAGGCGGCATACTGTAGAGGATTTTAAGTATATTGTAAATAAATTCCGTACTGGGTTTCCGGATATTGTCCTGTCAACAGATTTCATTGTGGGGTATCCCACAGAAACTGAACAGGATTTCAATGATACATTGGAATTATTTAATGAGATAAAGCCTCTAAAAGTCAATATCACAAAATATTCATCACGGCCCAAAACACCTGCTTCGCTTTTATATGATATGCCGGATTGGAATAAAAAAGAACGTACCAGAATGCTATCTATCAGGCATCATCAAATAAACCAGAAATTGTTACAGAACAATATTGGTAAAACTGTGAGTTTATTGACTACAGAAACTGGTAAGAATGGTTCTACTATCGGGCGAGATTTACAATATCATAATATTGTTATAAAAGAAAATTTGCCATTAGGAATCTGGTGTGAAGTAGATATTATTGATTCAAAAACCACATATCTAATAGGAAAACAAATTTTTAAAAAAAAAAAAGAAAGAAAAGAAAAAACAGGGGAGTTGACCCCTATTCATTAATGGTGACTTTCGTGTGCTTTCTCTTTCTGCCTTTTGTTATATGCATTTTCAGCTGCTTCCAGACAAGGTCCACATAATAGCCTGCTTTTATCCTTGTAATATGGTTCGCTGAAATCCGGGATCTTAATATCTGTGGTAAATAGATCAACTCCTTTTATTCCACAGAGATAGCATTTCTTACCATCAGCTTTTGAACGAAGCCCATTTGCTTCATGGGATGCATTGGTACATTCTTCACAAATACCCATCCACATTCCAGTTGGAAATGCATTTCTATATGCCGGGACATCCACTTTTACAGGACAAAGGGTGGGTCTTGCCACCCCGCATAATTCACAATCTGCCATTTTACTCACCACCTATAGTCCAATTACGTTAGCTGCACTGGCTGCCCAGTTGACAAATGGTTCAGGAAGAATTCCTATCGAAAGTACGCCAATCAATGCCAGAAGTATAGCTATAGTATAAGCAATTGGCAATTTCATTTTCTCAGGTGATTCCGGTGGCAGCACATACATATATTTCACAACCCTTGCATAATAATACAGGGACAATGCGCTGTTTAATATGGCTATAATTACCAGACCTAAAAAGCCACCTTTAAGCACGGCATAGAATAGGTAGAATTTACTCACAAAACCTGCTGTTGGCGGAATTCCTGCCAATGCAAACAAGAACACCATTACACTGAATGCTAAAAATGGTGATCTCTTTCCTAAGCCTGCAAATCTGTCAAGGTGATCTACCTCCTTAGCATCGCTGTTCTCTTTTAACAGCACATATCCTAATGCTGCTACGGCAATGAAAGCCCCTGTTTTCATAAACGCATGGGACATCACGTATAGTATACCGCCAGTCAGTGCTTCAGGTGACATTACCACAAATACCAGTGAAATATATCCGGCCTGAGCTACTGAAGAATAAGCCAGCATTCGTTTGATACTTCTCTGACTTACAGCCACAACATTGCCTATGGTCATTGTAAGGACAGCCAGAATTGCAAATACCAGTGCAATATCTACCTTTATAGCTATCATAGCAATGAGCAATACTCTGAAAGCAGCTACGAAAGCCATTTTTTTGGAACCTGCTGCAAGCAGTGCTGAGATTACAGTAGGAGAACCCTGGTATGTATCAGGCGCCCACATATGGAACGGCACAAGTGCCATCTTGAACCCAAATCCAGCTACAATTAGCATCAAAGCCATTATGCCTATAGGAGTCTGAATTACACCCGGGTTAGCGCTGAAAAATACTGCAAGTTCACCAATATTAGTAAGTCCTCCGCTCATACCATAAACGTATGAAAGACCGAACAACAATAGTGTGGATGACAGTGCACCTACAATAAAATATTTTATGGCAGCTTCTATACTGCCAGGATCCTTTTTGTTGAACCCTGCCAGTGCATATGTAGACAGACTGGCCAGTTCAAATCCGATGAAGATAGTCACAATATCCACAGCTGAGGCCACCACCATCATACCGATAGTCCCCAGTAGTATCAAAGTATAATACTCATCCTGATTCGAATGGTTATCAAACTCTTTAATGGATGCAATAACCACGATCAGTGATACCAGTAGGAAGGTCAGTTTAAAGAACTGGCTCATTGGATCGATAGTTAAGGAGTCTGCTATTACACCTTCAAGCTGCACATAACCTACTCCCCTGAGTATGACTATCATACTTGCAGCAACAAGAGATAATGCAGCAATATATCCCAAAACCCTTTTTTCTTGTGCTCCCAGTCCAAGACCGATTATCATAATTGCAAGGGCTGCAATGGTCAATATCAATTCTGGAGCAAATTGGGACATTAAATTTATTATACTCATATTAAATCACTCCTGGAATGATCCTACTAGCAGCATCAAATATGTCAATCACAGGTCCTGGATAAACTCCGAATAGAATTACCAATAGCACTAATATTGCCATAGGCATCATCTCATAGAATGCCAGGTCATGAAGATCTCCCAGTTTCTCATTGTAACTGCCAAACATCGCACGCTGCATAGCCCAAAGGTGATAACCGGCGGTAGCAACGATACCAAGCATTGCAAGTAGCGCAAATACAGGCAGCGTAATATAACTACCTGTCAGCACTAAAAACTCAGCTACAAAACCGCTCATTGCCGGAAGGCCTAATGATGCCATGAACCCGCCCATCATCAGGAAGGCTAGTTTAGGCATTTTGTGGGCCAGGCCACCCAGGTCTCCTATGATCCTGGTATGTGCACTATGCTGTATTACGCCAACACTCATGAAAAGCACGGCAGTGATCAGTCCGTGACTGAACTGCTGGAACATTGCCCCGCTCACTGACATGAAATTTAACGCGGCAGCTCCCAGCATCACATAACCCATATGGGCCACACTGCTGTAAGCAACCATCTTCTTCAGGTCTCTTTGGGCAAGTGCCAAAAATGTTGCATACAATATGCTTACCACAGCCAGCACCGCCATCAGTGTGATTATATCTGAACGATATGGTCCCAATCCATCGATCATTGGGAGCAGTACCCTGAACAAGCCGTAACCACCCATTTTCAGCAGCACACCGGCAAGCAGTACACTGCCTGCGGTGGGTGCCTCGACATGGGCATCAGGCAGCCAGGTATGGAAAGGTACGGTAGGCATTTTGACAAGGAATCCAAAGAACAGTGCCAGGAATATGGCAGCTCTCATTTCAGGAGACGCTATGTCAGAAAATGCCTGCAGCAACACCGGTATCTCAAAGGTACTAACATTAGTACTGAAATACAGCGCAAATATACCTAAAAGCATCACAAGACTTGCCACATGGGTATAAATAAAGAATTTAATGGCTGCATAATCCTTGTTAGGACCACCCCAGATACTTATCAGGAAGTACAGTGGTATCAGGGTCAGTTCCCAGAATATATAGAACAGGAAGAAATCCAGTGCCATGAATACGCCGAACACTCCGGCCTGAAGCACCAGTATCAGTGCAAAGAACTGGTTGGATTGTTTATTCTCTCCCCATGCATAGATTATTGTCAATGGACACAAAATAGCATTTAACAGTATCAGCGGCATGCTAATCCCGTCAACACCTAGATAATAATTGATTCCCAGGCTGCTTATCCATGAAATTTTTTCCACAAACTGGAATTTCAGGAAGGCCAGACCCGGATTGAACTCGAGATATGACATTACAGTCAATATCAATGGAATCACTGATGATACCAATGCGACAATTCTGGCTTGTTCGCGACTCTTGGTGAACAGAGTAATAGCAGCACCAATCAGGGGTATGAACAGTATTAGAGAAAGTACATTCACGTTAGGCCACCCCCCTGAATGAGAGGATAAGGGCTATAAGGCCTATCCCTATAATTGTTGCTGTGGCATAGTTCTGCACCACACCTGTTTGTATCTTTTTCAAGACTTCTGCTCCTCCTACGATGAATGAACTGATGGCGTCTATTATGCCATCGACTATCTTACGATCACTGAACTCTCCGGCCCTGGCAAGTATCCCATAAGTGAATTTCAGGGAGATCAGTTCTATGAATATCTCATGCTGGTAGTACCGTTTGGCAAGTATCCTGTATAATGGATTGCCCATATGTCCGATCGATGCCACACTGAATAAACGCTTGTGATATATGGCCCATGATATTACGAACCCAAGTAAACCTGCAATAACAGGGATCATCAGGATTGTTGCATCATGTGAAAGGTCCAGATGTACAATGTTTTCAAGATGGTAGCCACCCTTTTCAGCAAGTCCATGAATATATCCATTAGGATCTATCTCTTCAAAGAACTCATTCTCGTATGTAGTATCCAGATAATGCAGGAATGGTGTAAAGGTAAGAGTTCCGAATACCAGTGCCAGTACTGCCAGTATCATTAATGGTACTGTCATGGTTGATGGCGACTCATGGGCTTTTCTTTCCTGTCTGGGCTTTCCGGTAAAGGCCATGAACCACAGCCTGAATGTATATATTGAAGTTAACAACGCAGCAGATACACCAAAGAAAAATATCAAAGAACCATAGATACCGCCATGGAACATATATGAGTATGCACCTTCAAGGATGATCGCATCTTTGCTGATAAATCCACTGGTACCAAGCTTTATGGCCCCTATACTGACCGGAATACCTATACCTGCCAGTGCCAGTGATGACAATAGCATGGTAGTGGCTGTTATCTTCATTTTGCCAAACAGACCGCCCATCTCACGTAGATCGTTGGTCCCAACAGCATGGATAACACTTCCAGCACACAGGAACAGGCACGCTTTGAAGAAAGCATGATTAATAAGGTGGAACATGGCAATGCCAACTGCTTCAGCACCTATAATAGCACCAACACCCAGTCCCATCATCATATAACCCAATTGGCTGATAGTGGAAAATGCAAGTACCCGTTTAATATCATTCATCACCAATCCCATGGTAGAAGCGAAAAGGGCAGTGAATCCGCCGATCAGCGCTACAATGTAAAGTGATTCAGGGGCTGCAATGAACATCGGAAATGTCCTTGCAACCAGGTATACACCTGCAGTTACCATTGTAGCAGCATGGATCAGGGCTGACACAGTTGTGGGACCTTCCATAGCATCAGGCAGCCAGACATGAAGCGGGAATTGTCCGCTCTTACCTACTGCACCACCAAAGAACAGAAGTGTAATGATGGTAAGCTGGTTAGCAGGTATCAACAGGAGATTTTCAAAAATTGTACTGAATTGTAGCAGATATACCATTCCATGGCCTTCTAATTCAGGAAGTACATGAGTATACATATTGAAATATAAAATCACAATACCTGCCAAGAACAGCACATCACCTACACGGGTTGTCAGGAACGCCTTTTTAGCTGCTGCTGCAGCAGAAGGTTTTCTGAACCAGAATCCGATGAGCAAATATGAACACAGGCCAACCAGTTCCCATGCAATGAAGAACTGTAGGATATTGTCTGCAAGGACAACACCCAGCATAGCAGCTGTGAACAGTGCAGTTTCAGCAAAATACCTGGTCTTGCCTGGATCATGTGACATATAACCCAGGGAATAAATTTGTATGAGCATGCTCACGAATGTGACCATCAACAACATCACAATAGCCAGCGGGTCAATGAAAATGCCTACGTTCAGCACACTGAACCAGTGAGCTGATTGCTCTATCGTTCCGTGAGGATATATCTGTAAAAATATCATGACAGATATTATAAAGGATAGGGCAATAGCTCCTATCGTAATATATCCGACTTTTGATCCAAGTTTATTGCCAAAGGCAAGGGTAAATACGAATGCCAGTACAGGAAGGGTTGGAATAAGGAAAGCAAGAGAACCGTAATCCATATCTTACCACCTCAAGACGTTGATGTTGTCGATATTGACATTCTGCTTAGACCTGAATATACTCATTAATATTGCAAATCCAATGGCCGCTTCAGCAGCTGCCAGAGCAATACTGAACAGCACAAAAACATGACCGTTCACCTGGCTGAAATGTGATGAAAATGCTATCAGGTTGATATTTGCTGCATTTAACATCAATTCTATACACATCATTATCATGATTCCTGAGCGAAGAGTCATCACTCCATATACACCAATACTGAACACTATAGCTGAAACAATTAGAAAATAACTAACAGGTAACATTACTATTCCTCCTCCTTCTTGGCCATGTAAATACTCCCTAACAGTGCCGCCAACAGGATCAATGAAAGGACCTCAAAGGGTACAATATATTTAGTAAATAACTGTCCTCCTACGTGTTCGATCCCACTCATATCTGTTGAGCCATCATCCCACGCTAAATAATCAATAGACTTGGCATCACCCCATGTATTGGATGTTGATGCAGTTGTTATTGCAAATACAAATGCAGTTATCAACAGGAGTGCAGTCAGCAAATTAATTATATTTCCAACTTTGCCTGGTAATTGTTCCATAATCACTCCACCTCCTTTCCTCTGGTAGTGAGCATCACTGCAAAGAGGATCATCACACCAATAGCTCCCACGTACACCAGTATCTGGACAACCGCTATGAACTGGGCATTAAGAAGTACATAGAACCCGGCTGCACCCATCATGACTATTATGGTATGGAAAGCACTGTGTACAACTTCCTTTGATTTAATAACCATGATTGACGAAACTATCATAATTAACGATATTACTGCAAAAGGTATGATTTGAAGATCAATCATTTCTTATACCCCCCTGTCCTGCCTTCCAGTTCAGCTTTATTTGGAGCTGCAAGTTGGTCAGGGCTATATATTGTTTCTTCCCGTGTCCAACAAGCCAATTCGAAGTGTTTTGTCATAGACAATGCCCCGTTTGGACAAAATTCAACACACAGTCCACAGAACATACAATGCCCATTATCAAATTGTGGATACCATTTTCCGCTTTTTACTACCTCAATGACATCATTGGGACAAATCTGGGAACAGATGCCACAGCCAACACATTTTTCTTTATCCAGATGCTGTTGCCCTCTGAATGCATCAGGCAGTTCCATAATTTCTTCTGGATATAGTCTCGTAACAGATTTTGTATATACATTTCGTAGAGTTAAATGTAAATTTTTCAATACCATCTTTTTCCCCTCCTATGTCCACATTAATCCTATTATTGTTGCCCATACAAGGTTCAGTAACGCAAGTGGGAGTAATACCTTCCACCCAAGATCACTAACCTGATCTATCCTCAACCTGGGTAGAGCACCTCTTATCCATATGAAAAGCATTATCACCATCATTGTCTTGAAAATAACCCATATGACTCCCGGGATTAACAGGTTACCGACAATTGGGAGGCCATTCCATCCACCCAAGAATATCAGGGTTATAACAAATGCTCCCACTACTGCATGGAAATATTCAGCAAAGAATGCAAGCCCCCATCGCATACCGCTATACTCTGTAGCCCAGCCTGCAATGAGTTCTTCTTCTGCTTCAGTCTGATCAAATGGTATTCGTCCAAGATCAGCCAACAGAGCTATACTAAAAACTATAAAACCCAGCGGCTGTAAAATAATAAACCAAATATTTGACTGAGCTTCAACTATTTCTACAATATCCAATGAATGTGCCATAACAGCAACACTAATAATTGAAACACCTAATGGGAC
This sequence comes from Methanosarcinales archaeon, assembly GCA_014859725.1. NCBI lineage: Archaea > Methanobacteriati > Methanobacteriota > Methanomicrobia > Methanosarcinales > Methanosarcinales archaeon. The sequence goes on from JACUTQ010000050.1 coordinate 10,437, forward strand.
TTCATAACCGATCATTTTTGCTATATTCCTGAAACCAGCAAGCATTGAATATTTACTACCCGAACCCCATCCTGCCATAAACAATGAAAATATAGCCAATGCGGAGACTGCTTCAAGATACAGGATACTGATATCCATTCGAGACACTGCTACTGCATATTCATTCCCTTTAATTACTAACAGATCAAAGGGAATTACTGCCACCATTAAAAACCCAGATGTGAGTGCAACAATTGGAGCACCTATAAATAACCATTTATCTGCTTTGGCAGGAATAATATCTTCTTTCGTGAATAGTTTAATCGCATCGGCAATCAACTGCAATAAACCAAAACGACCGCCTACACGATTGGGACCTATCCTGGATTGGATATCTCCCAGGAACTTCCGCTCAAGATATACCATTACAAGAGCTCCACCAAATACTGCTCCTATTACAAGTCCACCAAGTACACCCCTTATCCAAGGAGCAAATTGGTTGGTGGCAAAAATTAAAACAAGTGTATCCATAATTAAATCTAATACTCCCATAATATTGCACCTCCTACCTATCTACCTCACTTGTACATGAATCCATACTCGCTGCAATAGCTGCTACATCTGCCACGTATGTTCCAACCAATAATGGTGGAAGCGCTTGCGCAGTAGCAAAAGCAGGACCCCGGATCCTGAATCGATATGGTTTATCAGAACCGTCAGAAATAATATACATCCCCATCTCTCCCCTCGGATCTTCAATACGGCTATATACCTCTCCTGGTTTTGGCCTTGTGATATAAGGCATTACATCCTGCTTATAAGGACCGGAAGGTATCTTATCCAGACATTGCTCAATAATATAGATGCTCTCAAGAATCTCCAGTAGTCGTACTTTGACCCGTGAAAATACATCGCCATCATTCTGGGTAATTACTTTAAAGTCAAGGTCATCATATACGAGGTATGGCTCCATCCTCCTCAAATCATACTCAACCCCTGAAGCTCTTAAAGGTGGTCCTGCAACTCCAAGTTCTTTTGCTTGTTTGGCAGTTAATACACCTATACCCTTAGTCCTTGTGAGGTAGATTGAATCACTGGACAACATGTCATCATGGGATTTAATACGCTTTTTCAGTTCGCCAAGGGTTTTTAAGGCCATTTCTTTATAGCCTGGTGGAAGGTCGTTCGCGACCCCGCCGAACCTTGCATAATTATGGTTTAATCTCGAGCCTGTAATAGCTTCCAGCAGGGATACTACTCCTTCTCGCTCCCTCACCATATAGATGAACATGGTCAAAAAGCCTACATCAGTGGTATATTCACCTGTTCCTAATAGATGACTCTGTATTCTGCAAAGTTCATTCGTTATTACCCTGAGATATTTTGCACGTTCTGTTGGTTCTATTCCCAATAGATCTTCAACACCCCGGCAATAGACATCGTTGTTAGAATTAGAGGCAAGATAACATATCCTATCGGCCAGAGGAAGTATCTGAATATATGTACGGTCTTCAAACACCTTTTCCATACCTTTGTGGATATAACCGATCTTGAGTTCTGCTTCCTTGATGGTCTCACCCTCTATCTTCAAATCAAGCAAAAAAGGACCTGGTTGCAGTGGATGTTGTGGTCCAAGATGCAGGAGTATTTCAGATGGTTTGGGTGGAGACGTAATTTGAGTTGCTTTATGCGTCATTATTAATCACCTATGTTGGATTGGGATATCCTGCGTAGTCTTTACGCAATGGCCATTCTCCTTCCATTTCTTCTGTTAGCAATAGGACCTTTAAATAAGGACAATCATTAAATTTGATCCCATAAAGTTCGTAAGTTTCCCTTTCATACCAATTTGAATTCCAGTAGATATCAAAAAGTGAATCAATGTTCGGATCATCCCTGGGTATTGAAGCTTTTAATGTTATGACTAAAGGTCCAGAGTATGATGTGATATGATATACCACTTCCATCTTATCAGGGGGATAATCCACACCTGATATACAAGAAAGATGGTCAAAACCTTTGTTTAATAAAAATTGCATAATTTCTTTTACCTTGCTTGAATCGATTCTGGCTATCGCCCTGTTAGGGGAGGGGACATCCACATCGGAAACTGCATTCGGGAAATTGTTAGATAGTTCAATCATAATGGTTTTGTCGATTATTTCTTTCGCAGCCTGTTCGTCTCCCATATTTTACACCTCTTCATCAGCTGGATTTGGAATTACAGTCCTGTCTTGTTGTGCTACAATTTTCTTCTGGAGTTCAATGAAACCCTCAAGAAGAGCTTCAGGTCTTGGCGGGCATCCAGGAATGTAGATATCCACAGGGAATATTTCATCCATATTGATAACAGTACTATATGATTCCCACCATGGACCGCCAGATATTGCACATTCACCCATCATCAATATCCACTTAGGTTCTACCATCTGGTCCCAGACTCTTTTCAGAGCAGGTAGATATTTCTTGGTAACATAACCGCTGATCATCATTACATCAGCCTGTCTTGGAGAAGCCCGCGGGATGATACCGAACCGGTCAGTATCATAGTGTGCCACACCCACGCATATCTGCTCAATTCCGCAGCAACCCATCGGATGTGTCATAAACCATAAAGAATTCTTACGGCCCCAGTTAACCAGTTTCTGTAGTGGTGAACCTTTTATGAAATCATGTATGGCACTGGTGGTAGTTAAGGCCACATTTGGTGGAAGTTCCATCTCTATTTCACCCATTGCAAAACCCCCTTCTTCCATGCATATACATATCCCAGAAACACAACGAATAAGAACAGGAACATCTCGACCAAAGCAAGTCCTGTACTGAATGAGGGAATATTTACAGCATCATTAACATAGACTGTAACCCAAGGGTATAAGAATAAAACCTCAACATCGAACAGCACAAAAAGAATTGCTAATGCATAATATTCAACATTGAACATTATGTTTGCACTACCTGTAGGTACTGAACCACTTTCGTAGGTCGTGTACTTGGTCAGTGAATTGCTTCTTGGCGACAATTGCTTAACTATAAACATTATTGCCAAGGGTATTACTAATCCAAATACCAGAAAGATAGCTACTGGTATAAAATTATCAATAATTGGAATTATCTCCGTCATATCATCACCTAAATGTCCTTTTAAAGAATTGAGTAGAATTCTATGTATAAAAACGTTATGAAATTATCTTGATTGGTTTTACTGACATTTTTAAGTATTACGACTGGATTTTATTCCACAAATATAATAATATATAGAATAATTAGCAAAAATGTGTGATCAGCAATTCCCGTTTTGTTTTCCACCGCATTTTTTTTTCTTACTTATTGAATTT
>JACUTQ010000051.1 GCA_014859725.1 Methanosarcinales archaeon
CAAAATTGATTTTACATAGATCCCATGGGAAATACCCACAGACGGCGTAAGATTTAAAGCTTATAAACAGAACGGCAAACAAGTACGTTTAGTAGAGTTCACTGATAAATTTGTCGAAACTGACTGGTATACTAAAGGACATATTGTCAAGTATCCAATCCTTTATATCTCATCAAAAAGATATGATTATATTATTAAATTGGAGAATGGTGCTATGGAAACCTCACTACCAGTTAAGGAAATCATGACAAGAAATCCTATAACTGTAGATATCAATACTAAAATATCTAAAGCTGCAAACCAAATGTTTGAGTTGGACGTAGGTGGTATTGTAGTGATGGAAAACAATAATCCAGTAGGCATGTTAACCGAACGGGATATGGTTGACAAAATCATTTCGAAAAACCTCCTTCCTGATTCATTAGAACTTAAAAACGTCATTACAACTCCGCTTATTACTCTTGATGCAGATGAGGATATACAGAGAGCTATCGAATTAATGCTTAAGATGCATATCAGGAGGATACCAATAGTCAAAGATAAAAAGCTTGTGGGTATAGTAACTGAAAACGATCTGGTATCGATGTCAGTTGAGATGGGAAATATTTTGGCCGATCTTATTAGTATGCACAGGGAAAGAACTCCGTTAGAAAGGGAAATACCTGAGATCATAAGTAGGGGAGTATGTGAAAATTGCGGCAAATATACTGACAATCTTGATTATTTGAATGGCTCATTGATATGTGAGTCATGTAAAGAGATGGAATAATAATGATTTTGGAGTTGGTAAAATGGACTCATTGCATGTCCAAGATGTAATGCAAAAACATTCTGCATGTGTTAATGATAATGATTTTATGACATATGCCAGACAGCTTATGCGTGATTATCATCACAGAATATTGCCTGTAGTGAATGAAAATAAGATCGTCCTTGGAGTAATATCTGAAAAGGATATCCTGAATATAACTTCCACGAAATCTAATATAACTGTAAAAGGCTTTGTCACAGAGACTCCGGTCATTACCGAATATATGAACTTAAAACAGACTGCGAAGATATTATCAGAATCAGGATTCACTGCAATTCCGGTCGTGTATTCATTGGATGATCGGACATTGAAAGGTGTGATTAGTGTAGTTGATATCTTTAATAATCTAAATCCAATAAATATCCCTGAAAATAGAATTGATGAATCGATGACAAGGAATGTTAAAACCTGCACTCCGGATGAACCATTGGCAAAAATATGGAATAATATGATAAGGGAAGGATATTCCGGATATCCGGTAGTTGATAAACACAACTTTCCTCTCGGAATGATAACCATGCGCGATATTATTAATTCTGGGAAAATAAGGATTGAACGGGAAGACGAACATGGAACCAGAATCGGAACTTCTACTAATGTATCACGAATAATGAGTACACCTTCATATAATATATCCCCGGAAGCTTCAATTCGGGATGCTATTGAAATGATGATAAAGTATGATGTCGGTCGTCTGTGTGTTGTCGATCAGGACAAACTTGTTGGAATAATTGACAAGCATGATGTTGTAAGAGTATATTCCAATGAAAGTCCTTAAATAGTGAATGTAAGTAAAGTAATTAGTGCTATTTTTGGGACAGCATGTTTAAATAGCAAGTAATAATTGATGAAAACGTTCGAAAAAGAGATATAACTTAATAACCTGTTAATCTCGGCAGAAAACGGTTATGTAATAAAATAGATTTGTAATTAAAATCGGTGAAATCATGAAACGACAAAAATATGACAAATCTGAAGTTAGAGGATTAGATAGTTCTGGAGTTAATGATAGAGGTCCATTAAATTTCAAATCCAAAATCTCTAATCATCAAAGTGAAATATTGGCCCTCGCATCAAAAGATGTCATAACACTTCCACCTACTACCAATATAATGGCTACTGTAAAAACTATGCTGAAATACGGTTTTAGACGAGTACCTATTGCAGATGCAGGTACAAAAAGACTGGAAGGAATTGTAACAAGTCTGGACATTGTAGATTTTCTCGGTGGGGGCTTGAGACACAATCTGGTTAAAAACCGATATAATGGTAACCTGGCAGCTGCAATTAATGAAGATGTCAGAGAAATTATGAAAAAAGAAGTTGTCTGCTTCCACATCAATGACACAATCTCTTACGTTCTTTCAACTTTGATCGATAAGAATATCGGGGCTGCACCCATTGTTAACGATGATTTTGCTGTTGTTGGTATAGTTTCTGAAAGAGAGTTTGTTAATACGGTAGCAAATATTACCACTTCAAAATCAGTGCACGATTATATGAGCACTAATGTAGTCACTGCACCACCCGACATGTCCTTAAAGGAAGCCACAATAACCATGATTAAAAGAGGTTTTAGGAGAATTCCGGTAGTTAAAGAAAATGTGTTATTGGGAATAATTACCGCTTCTGATATTATGAGGTATCTGGGAAGTGGGGACATTTTCCAGAAACTTATAACCGGTGATGGGGAAGATGCATTTAATGTTCCCTTAAAACATCTTATATTACGTGATATAATCTGGACCAGGTCTAATATTGATATTGGAGAAGCTGCTGGTTTGATGCTGAATAAAAAAGTAGGAGCAATTCCCATAATAGATAACGGGGAATTGTGTGGTATACTTACAGAGCGTGACATTATAAGAGCTATAGCAGATTAATTCACCACTTAAAGGGGATTATTATGAAAGTAAGGGAAATAATGAGCACACCAGTTTATATAATTGGTTCAGAGGAACCAATTTCGAGAGCAAGGAACCTTATGTTAAAATATAATATCAGTCGACTTGTAGTAATAAAAGAAAAATTATCTGAGGAAGCGTCTTCAAAATCATCCGAAGCAATACCGATAGGGATTGTTACTAAGGCTGATATCAGCCAAAGACTTGACCAGGCAGAACCAATGTGGCGCAGGCGTCCCATTGACAATATTCCGATTAGTGTAATAATGACCCCTGATCCAGTAACTATCCATCCAGAAGCCACACCCAAACAGGCAGCTGAACTTTTACTTGAGAACAAAATCAGCGGGATTCCTGTTGTAAAAAGTGAATCAGACAATAATGTTATGGGGATTATTACAAAACTGGATCTTATAAGATATTATTCTACACTTGAAAATAATTTCGGGGTAAAAGATATTATGAACGACTTTTTCGTCACCGTTCACAGGCATCACAGTATATGCCATGTAATTCATGAAATGAAAAATAATGATGTGGACAGGGTGATTGTTATCGACGACAACAATAAACCGGTTGGGATTATAACCACCACAAACCTTGCTTTACACAAAATGACCAATCCTAAAGGTGGACTACCTATAAAAGATGTCAAGATGGCCCGCAAGAACCGGGATGGTGGTGAAAGGACATTCCGTTCTATTAAAGAAGTATCGATTGTAGCCGAAGATGTTATGTCAGAGCCAATTATTACTTTAGATGAGAATAGCAAAGCCGTGGAAGCTGCTAAAATTATGGTGGACAAGCGGATTAATGGCATTCCAATTGTAAATAATGAGATTATTGGGATCGTGAATGCACAGAAAATAATAGCAGAGATTGCTGAAATTTAAAAGGTGATGAAAATGCAAGTAAAAGACATTATGGTTGAACCTGCAACTATTGATAAATCTGAAAAATTATCTTATGCACTTGACAAAATGGAAAAACTCGAAACCAGAAGACTCCTTGTATTACACAATGGCAATGTCAATGGAATTGTAACAATGAGGTCAATAACCAGGGAATTAGGAACCAGAAAAAAATCTACCCTCCCGGCATCAGCCATGCATGTAACGACAGCAACAACGGATAATTTTTCCAAGGTGCGTCCAGATATGCTTTTGAAGGAAGGTATTATACTAATGAATTTGAATGAAGGGATATTGCTGGTCATGGATAATGATGAAGTGATCGGATGGATCACCCCACATGAAATAATCAAGAATTATCCTTTCAACAATGCCCTTGCAGGTGAGATCATGCGCCAGCCCATTACCATAGGACCAGATGAAAGAGTAATACATGCCAGACGGACCATTCTTGATAAAAACATTGGCCGATTACCTGTAGTGGAAAATGGAGCCTTGATAGGAATAATCACAGAGCATGATATTGCCGTTGCTTTAAGGGCATTCAGGGACCTGGTATCTAACAGCAAACAGGAAAATCGGATTAAAAACTTGCTGGTAGAAGATATCATGAGCAGGGGGGTAATAACAGTAAATACTGATACACCTATCCAGGATGTGGTTTCCCTGATGCTTGAAAAGAACCTGGGCGGAGTGCCTGCTGTAAATGATAAGGATGAGCTTGTGGGTTTAATTACCAGACGGCTTCTTCTAAAGACAATTGCACATAAAATCGAGACATAACCATTTCATGAATAGAGATCAATATGATTTAGATGAAGATTTCATAAAACTTTCTTCAAATATCCTTGACTTGCCGGAATCAAAAATATCCAGTATGTTAAACCAAAGGGTTTTGCAGAAAGTATCAGGGCTCTATCCAGATTATTATAGGTTCGATAAAGGAATATCAGGATTTGAAGCAGGTACTGCTGTTTTTAAACACGGAGATAACATCCTGGTTGTTAAGGGATTTCCAAAGATACAGCGTGCAATTGTACTTGAATCGGCTGTAAGGGTTCATTTTGAAGGCAGTTCAACCATTGCAATTGAAGAAAAGATGAACGGCTATAATGTGAGAATTGCATGTATTGATGGAAAGGTTTTTGCATTGACAAGGGGCGGTCTGATATGTCCTTATACAACTGAGAAGGTGACAGAAGAGATCGATTCGGAATTTTTTCAAACCCATCCCGACCTGGTCTTATGTGGGGAAATGGTCGGCCCGGATAACCCGTATGTTCCGAATAACATCTATCCTGACGTGAAAAGTGTTTCATTGTTTATTTTTGATATCAGGGAAAAAACCACAGGTAAACCACTTACAATCGAAAAGAAATATGAGTTGTGTACACGCTATAATATCAAGACAGTCCGGTATTACGGAGAATATCCTATTCAATCAGCTGCTGAGATCATTACTAAGATCATAAAGGAACTGGGAGAGGAAGATCGTGAGGGTGTGGTGATAAAGGATCCTGAAATGAACCAGCCAGCTATAAAATATACATGCTCCGAAAGCACTAATAACGATCTAAAATATGCATTCCAGTTCTATAATGACTATGGAAGGGATTTCTTTTTTTCCAGGATTATACGTGAAGGGTTCCAGTCTGTGGAATGGGATGAAAATGAGGAAGCACTACATGACAGATGCTGCCGGCTTGGAGAAAGTATTCTCAAGCCAATGGTTGGGACTATAAAGAAGCGAAAACAGGGCGATCGCATTGCAGAGGATGTAAGGATCAGGGTTAATAACCTTGAAACTGCCTGGCAGTTTGAAGACCACCTGAAGCGATTGGGTGTGGATGCCCTGTTTGAAGAACCCGTATTTGAGAATGGACAGTACCTGATATTGATAAGAAAAATAAACAAGAGTACCAATGATCGCACAGGTGCATTATTGGATGGACAATTGTGGTAACAAATGGCAAAATATAAAAAAGTACTTGATATTAAATATGAAATTATTATTGTAGGCCGTTCCAATGTAGGTAAGTCAACCCTTATTAGAAGCTTGACAGGTGTGAATGTACCTGCCGGAAAACGTCCTGGTGTTACTTTGCGACCTTACCACCTGCAATTCGGTGATCTAACCATTACAGACATGCCCGGATTCGGGTTTATGAGCGGTATCAAGGAAACAAAACAGGATATTATCAAGACAAAGTTCGTTAGATATATTGAAAAAAATAAGGACCGAATTCTGCAGGTAATATTGGTTCTAAACGGCAATTCATTCTTAGATATTGTTGACCGCTGGCAAAAACGAGGGGAGATCCCGATTGAGATTGAGATGTATGATTTCATGCATGAACTTGAACTGGATGTAGTTGTGGCAGTCAATAAGAAAGATAAAATAAGTGATCTGGATAATGTCATGGACGGAGTGGCTGAAAGGCTGGGTATGCATCCGCCGTGGCGCCAGTGGCCTGATTTGCTGGTGCCTGTAAGTGCTAAAAAGGGAGATACTAAGCAACTTTCCGGTCTAATTCGGGGCACACTTCATAATCTTAGCAGGGATGACCTGCTTGGATTTGTAAAGTAATCATGTTCATTCAAGTAGTCTAAGAATAATTAGGAAAATAAATGCGGCGCAAAAATAAGAAAGAATGGATACGTGAGATGGCCCACAAGCGTATCCGGCTTTTATTTAAATTGGCAGAAGAATCTTTTGAAAAAGCCCCCCGACTTAGTAATCGATATGTCCAGCTTGCCAAAAAAATCAGTATGCGCCACAGGATCAGAATGCCGAGAGCATTGAAACGCAGGATTTGTAAGGAATGTGGAACGTTTCTTGTTCCGGGTTCTAACTGCAGGATTAGAATCAGAAACGATAGGATATTGACTACATGCCTTGAATGCGGCATGATTATGCGCATACCCTTTTAAATCCTTTTTTTTGATAATATTAAGCACCCTCATTTTCAATTTATTTTTTTAATTAAACGTCTAATTAATATAGATTAATATCCCTATAGACTGACATGACAGAAGTCGCAATAATAATGGGCTCCAATTCAGATAAACACGTTGCTCAGGGCGCTATAGATGTATTTGAAAGTAATGGTGTAGATTATGATATTCAAGCGATCTCAGCACACCGCAATCCTGAGGAACTGGATAAATATTTGAAAACATCAGATGCAAGTATATTTATTGCAATTACAGGTCTTTCTGCTGCACTGCCTGGTGTTATCGCCTCAAAAACAGACAAAGTAGTTATTGGCGTTCCTGTCAGCAGCAAACTGGGTGGACTGGATGCATTGCTTTCAACGATACAGATGCCAAAAGGAGTGCCTGTTGCCAGTGTCGGTATAGATAATGGAACAAATGCTGCACTGCTGGCAGTCAGAATCCTGAACATTACGAAAAAATAGATTTATTATCCTTTTTCAAGATAATCTACAACAGCACTGGAAACATCAGTTGTTGATGAAGAACCTCCCAGATCCTGCGTGATTATCCCCTTTGCAAGTACATGGTCAATGGCTTTTTGTACCTTATCGGCTTTCTCGAATTCTTCAACCCATTCAAGCATCATTTTAACACTCATTATTGCTGCCAGTGGATTGGCCAATCCTTTACCAGCTATATCTGGCGCTGATCCATGAACCGGCTCAAAAAGGGCATATTTATCGCCAATATTGGCGCTTGGGCATAAACCAAGGCTTCCAACAAGTGCAGCAGCCACATCGCTTAAAATATCACCGAATAGGTTGGTTGTGACTAGCACATCATATTTTTCAGGTGATAAGATCAGGTGGTAAGCCATTGCATCGATAAGCATCTCATTGTATTCCACATTATTCTCTTGCGCGACATCAATGCAAATTTCTCTGAATAAAATACAGGATTTAAGAACATTGGCTTTGTGCACGATGGTCAATCTGTTCTGACGATCTTTTGCTATTTTGCATGCCATATTGGCAATGCGTGTGGTCCCAGTTCTGGTCACAACCTTGTTACTGCAGGCCATATCTAAGGAATATTCTTCTTTACCAGTATACAATCCTTCAGTATTTTCCCTTACTATTATGAAATCAAAAGAAGTTGTGGGTTTGTAAGGTGTATCGATATGAATGTTCAATGATCGAAATGGCCTGATATTGGCATACAGATCCAGTTCGCGTCTGATCCTCAACAGCACACTCTGATAATTTGGGTCATTAGGTGTGGTGATTGCTCCGAAAAGAATGCAGTCACATTCCTTCATCTTTTCCAGATCACTTTCATCCAGTGCCACACCGGTCCGTTCCCACCTGCCATATCCCACTTCTATGGGAACAGCTTCGAAATCCAATCCTATAGTTTTCAGAACCTCTACGGCTGCATGAATGACCTCCTTTCCAATACCATCGCCTTCAATCAATGCGATCTTCATCTACTCCACCATTCATAACATTGACCAAACGCTTTATGGCGTCCACGATATCATATTCAGACGCCCCCCAGTGTACCACCACACCATCATTTCCATTGATGTTAATAAAACCCGTCCTTTTTGTCTGACAGCATCTGGTAATAAATGGTTTTGTAGGATTTATGAATTCTGTCTTCAGGGGACACATATTGATATGCTTGTAGGTAAACCTGGGGAACCTTATATCAAATATCTCCTTTGAAATATCACATCCTACTAATAATGAATTATCTTTGATATCAGAATCAGTATCAAGATACTTGCCATTTAATCCTGAGGCATTGCAGGGAAATACTGTGTTTTCATTTTCAAATTCTCTTAAATCAATGTATGTCCGTTCAAACTTGATATTTAATTCACCCAGAATACCGCTCTCTTCAAGACGGTGGATGGCAAAGGATAACCAGGGAGGTTCAGGCGGGATAACATCAATTATCTGGATGTCTGTGATATCATATAGGTTAGGTTTATGTACAAAAGTAATGTGCTTATCCCGTCCTTTGAAAATAACAGTGTTCACCTTATCGTTATATTTTTCCAGAGCCAGTAGTATCAATTTGGTCCTGTTATGGGCATCATGTTCATTTTCATGTACGACTATTTCGTCCCCTGAAGCGATCTGTTTGAAGGATTTAGCTTTTGCAAACAGTGACCCTGTTTGTTCAGTCTCAACTTCTACAATCTTGAAATTGCCATCCTGAAGATCGGCTATTATATATTTAGTAGAAAAATATATCGGTTCAACACCCAATGGTTTTTTACAGGGGTCTCCTTGTGTGATGCCCACCATCTTGTAATCATCTGGAAATATCATCATAATAATAGCTCAATCCTGGTTCTTTGCATGTTTTTTGCGATGTGTTACCAGGCCCCCATCCATAAGTATCTCTAATAAAAATCCGGGAAGTTTTGTACCTGTAAATGCTTTATTGCTGCATAACACAATACCCTGCTTAAGATCCACATTACACATTTCATTTTCAGCACACTCTACATCAGCCTCAATGATTGGCAGACCTACGTTAATTGCGTTTCGGAAAAATATCCTGGCAAAGGATTTGGCCACAATACAGGCGATACCTGCATGTTTTAAAGCCAGGGGAGCTTGTTCCCGTGAGGATCCGCACCCGAAATTCTCACCTGCAACAATAATATCACCCGGTTTGATCTTTGTTGGGAAATCAGGATCGATACCTTCCATAGCATGGTCAGCAAATACCTGCATGTCAGTGGTCCTGAGATACTTCCCAGGAATAATCACATCGGTATCAATATGGTCACCAAATTTCCAGATCCGTCCGGAGATTGTATAGCTCATTGAATCACTGACACCGATATTACACATACTTGAACATATATGTTATTATAATATTTTGAATACATATTAATTCTAATAATCGCCCGTTATTTGTACTATCAACTTCCTGGTCCGCGATCTATTATCCAGATCAATGAAAATAATCTGCTGCCATGTGCCAAGCAAGAGCTTGCCGTTGGCAAATGGTACAGTCAAACTGGGGCCTAAGAACGATGCTCTGACATGGCTGTGTCCATTGCCATCTCCCCATCTCAAATTGTGTGCATATTCCAATCCCATGGGAGCCAACCTCTCAAGCGCATCTGACAGGTCCTTGACCAAACCGGGTTCATATTCGATTGTCGTCAAAGCCCCCGTTGCCCCAGGCACGAAAATCAACACTGAACCGTCTTTTAGACCAGAATCCATGAGTTTTTGGTCTACCAGGGGAGTGATGTCAATTACATCGGTATTGCCTTTGGTATCGAAGGAAATATGCTCTGTTAAGATTTTCATCATTAATTCCTCTGTCATTATGTATGGGTCTATATATTTTAATTTACAGTATTAGTTTAAACCAGTTTCAAAAGGAAGGTTAGATCATTATACGGTGTCTCATAATTGACGGATATGTGGACGAACCCGCATGTTTGGGCGTACCCCCATACATTTCTCCCTATCCCAGGTATATAGCAGGTGCATTAGTTGATAAAGGACTGCCTGCAGGCAATATACATTACATTACTATTGATCAGATTCGCACTGGTCAGGGTTTGGACCTCCTGCAAAAAGCTGGGATCATAATAATTATAGCAGGCATGACCGTTCCAGGGAAATATTTGAGGGGCACTCCGATCAATATTGTTGAGATCAGTGATATTACACGTTTGGCCAACAAAACACCAATCTTATTGGGTGGGCCAATTCGACTGGGGTATGCCAGTCAAGGTGGAAAAATGGCTACCAAACCAGATATCGATGGACTGACTTTGGCCATGGCAGATATCGAGGCTTATGTCTTTGACATATTTGGACCAGGGCTGAACGACCCTGGTATTGCAGACCATAGGATGCGCTCCACTGATGAGATTGCCAGGTGGGGTGTGAAAGGTGCTTTCATCATCAGGCATCATCCTGATTTCCCCTATGTGATGTGCGAACTTGAAACGTACCGTGGATGTGCACGTCCAGGGCATTGCTCCTTCTGCACCGAGCCTTTTTATGGAGAACCGGATTTCAGGCCGATTAAAGATGTTGTGGTCGAAGCAGAGGCCCTGTACATTCAAGGTGCCAGGTATTTCAGGATTGGAAGGCAGCCGGATTTGTTCTCATATCATGCTAAGGATACTGGTGGTGAACTGTTAAGACCCGACCCGGGAGCTATCGAGCAGCTATATAAGGGCATCAGAAACATAGCGCCTGAATTGAAGGTGCTTCATATGGACAATGCTAATCCTGCTACTATTGCTGCATATCCAGAAGAATCTGGAGAGATCGCGCGGATAATTGTAAAATATCACACGCCTGGAGATGTCGCTGCCATGGGAATGGAATCTGCAGATCCGGCTGTGATCAAGGCTAATTGTCTCAAAACCATGCCAGAGGATGTAATGGATGCTATTGAGATTATCAACAAGGTGGGCGGTATACGGGGGAAGAACGGCATGCCTGAACTTCTTCCCGGCCTAAACTTTATCCATGGGTTAAAAGGTGAAACAAAGGAGACATTTAATCTGAATTTCCAGTTCCTGCACGGGCTGCTGGACAGCGGTCTAATGGTCAGAAGGATCAATATCAGGCAGGTCATGGCTTTTCCAGGTACTCCAATGTGGAAGGAAGAGAGGAAAAATTACTATCATGACCAATTCTTGAAATTCAAGGACAAAGTACGTAAACAGATCGATTTTCCGATGCTGGATCGTGTAGTGCCTGTGGGTACTGTATTGAAGGATGTGCTGTGCGAAATCTATGATGGAATAACTTTTGGCAGGCAACTGGCTTCATATCCGCTGCTTATCGGAATTCCATCAAAGCTAACGTTAGGAAGGTTTATCGATGTCACAGTGACCGGACACGGTCAACGTTCTATTACTGGTATACCGTATCCACTGGACATTAACAATGCAGATCCCAGATTAATAAGTCAGCTTCCAGGCGTGGGGAAAAAACGCACCACAAGTATTGTCAAAGGAAGGCCATATAAAGATCAGCACGAGCTTTTTGGAAAAATAGAGAATATTGAAGAGATTTTGCCGTATATAAAAATACAATAATCTTTTTTTGAGATTCTATTTGTGCTTTATTGCACTCACCAGCTCCTTGATCTTGGAGCCCACATCACTAACCTGTTCTACTATGGTACCTGTAACAATCATGTCAGCACCGGCTGTTACCAGTTTACTGGCAGTCTCCCCATCACGTATACCACCTCCGACTATAACCATGGTCTCATCCCCCACTGCATGCTTTACTGCGCCCACCATAGCTGTGGGCACCGGGCTATCGGCACCAGAACCTGCTTCCAGATAGATATAGTGCATGCCTAAATATTTCCCTGCTAATGCATAAGCTATTGCCAGTTCAGGTTTTTTCTTTGGGATCAAGCGTGCATCCCCCACCCAGCCCACTGTGCCGCCGGGCTCAATTAGGATGTATGCCATGGAAATGGGTTCTATACCTGTTTTTTTTACAAGGGGTGCACCTATGGCCTGGTTTGTGGTAAGGTAGTTAACGTCCCTGGAGTTCAACAGGCTCATGAAGAATACAGCATCTGCGTAGGCACTAACACCACTGGCACTGGCCGGGAACAATATGGTGGGCAGGTCGGTTTGCTCCTTGATAGCCTGTATGGTCTTATCAAGCAGACCTCCGAAGGCTCCTGTAGAACCACCGACCATAATTGCATCTGTACCTCCCTTTGCGGCCAGGGCTGCTATGTTCCCGGAGGCCTGGGGTGATTGGCTGTCTGGATCAATTAGAGTAAGGTGAGCCGCACCCTGGGTCTTCACGACATTATTGAGCTTCTCTTCCACATTCATATTAATAATATATCCATTGGTCATCGGTTAAGGATTGATTTAATGCATGTCGTTTTTCGAAAAGTGAATGATAATTATAATTCTTCATTCTTAGTTAAAATAGAACACGGATGACACTGATTTTAGCGGATTCCCACGGATCTTTTATTATCCGTCCCAATCCGTTTTATCCGCAGAATCCGTGCTCCATCATATTTTTCACTCTTAACCAATGACATTTGATAAAATATCAGCTGCCTCTGCTCTCTTTCGATTTCATTCGTAGTTCTTTTGAATTGCATTTTCTGCATCTGGTTGCCTTAACAGAGTTTCGGGCATTGCATTTCATGCATATTTTCATATGAAGTATGTGTGCTTCAGCTTCCTGGAATCGTGCCATTAATAATTTCTCCTAATTAAATGAGTTTAAGAATATGCTTTAATTAATAAAATATGTTGTTAATCTAATTAGGCAAGTAAAAAGGTGATACTGGTTTTTAATGGTTTCGATGCGATACTTTCAAATAAGGAAAAAATAATGTAGATACTCTTCATGCGGGGATAGCCAAGCCAGGCCAAACCGGGAGACATGACTGTCTTCCAGGGCCAAAGGCGCAGGACTTAAGATCCTGTTACGAAGGTATTCGCGGGTTCGAATCCCGTTCCCCGCACTACTCCTACTCTGGTCATTATCGGGCCACACCAACTCTGGGCCAGCGGCAGGCTTTACACGTATGAAGCCCTATGGGCCCCATTTGTGGACTGGTTGTTATATGCTCTTTACTTTCACCAAGCTTTTGCTTTAAGTTTATGCATTTGTTCCTGTTTTTATTTTTCAGAGGTAGGGAGATGTCAAAGGAGTTGAGACATGACAGGCATTCAGTTTCGCGACTTACCGATCATATGGTGTTTAGCCCTAAATACAGGGGCAAAATATTGAAAGGCGAGGTGGCGCTGGTTGCAGAGGCTATTATTCGGAAAACATGCAGTAAGATGGATATTGAGATTATTGATATGGCAGTTAATCCTGACCATGTGCACATGTTTATTAAGTATCCTCCAAAACTTTCCGTAAGTTTTATTGCAAAGAATGTCAAAGGAAAAAGTAGTAGAGTGTTAAGAAAAGAATTCCCTCATTTAAAAGAATGGTGCAAAGATCATCTTTGGGCACCCAGTTGTTACCATGGTTCTGTGGGTAGTGGGTGGGATGTTGTTGAGAAATATATCTCAGCACATAATACCTATGAATATAAGAGGGAATAATCCAAAAAAACGCTATACAGGCCCGGGACAATTTGTCCGGGGTATACCGTGACTG
>JACUTQ010000052.1 GCA_014859725.1 Methanosarcinales archaeon
TGCCAGAAAGGTAGCTCCTGAAATAAAGTAGGGAAAAACGCCATCTGGATAGTATATGAAGATGATGGAATAATTGCTGAAGACCGATGACCGATGATATCATCAATTGATGAAATCGTCTCCTGCTAAGGGACAATGCCAAACGAAAGCCGCCTACGGGAAATCTGTACGGGCGGTTTGATGATGAGGAGGAGGCCGTAAGGCCTCTTCTTTACTCTACCGAAATTGAAGATTTATGCTCGAAAAAGTAAGTATCTACTGATACAATTTTTCTGATCCTTGAATTTAGGCGCACTTTACTGTTAAAATAAAAAGAACTCGAAAATTGAACCAATGCCGTATATATTCTAGAAAAACATAAAATATCATAATATGAGCCTTAATAGAATCACAATTGACCCTGAAGTAATGTCTGGCCAACCTTGCATTAGAGGCTTAAGAATACCAGTACCTTTAGTGTTAAGATTGCTTGCAAGTGGCAAGACAATCCCACAGATATTGGAAGATTATCCAGAGTTAGAAGAAGAAGATATTAGACAAGTGCTTAGTTTTGCTTCTTGGGCTACGTCTGAAAAGACACTTCCGGTGACTGCATGAAATTTCTTTTGGACATGCCCTTGTCCCCAAAAACAACCATTTTTCTTAAAGATTTAGGATATGAAGCAATTAGAGTCAATGAATTGGGTATGGCAAAATCAAAAGATAAAGAAATATTTGATTATGCCTCCGAAAAAGATATGGTCATATTAAGTGCAGATTTAGATTTTGGAAATATTTTGGCATATACTCAATCCAATAAACCTTCGGTTGTAATTTTTCGGTTACAAGATCCATCTCCAGAGCATGTTAATTCACTATTATCATCTAATCTTCATCGTATCAATGAAGATTTAATGAAGGGTTCTATTGTAATTATTGAAGATTTTGAAATTCGTGTGCGAAAACTACCAATAATAGAGGAAGAATAGTCTAATGAAAATGAGCATCCATTAGATGCCTCGTTTTTCTAAAACTAGGTCGTTGACTGGCCTGCCTTGAAGCGTAAAAGAGAATGAAAACAACCTGGACATTGGAGAAAAGAAAGTATGTCTCATAAAGGGTAAAAATCCCGCCGCCCGGGTCTGCTCTTGGGTGAAGTAAAAAGAAGTGCGGCATCGAGAGGTGCTGTGCAGAGTTCCCTGATATCGGCAACTGCAGCTCGAAGTGTATGCGAACTATACCAGTATGCTATCGTAATTTTTTGTCACCGTATGATGTTACGATTAAATTCCAAACCATATTTAAGTTGTAGCGGGAATCTTGTTATAATGTCTTCAGATTATATGAGATTTTTCCCAAAACCCACATGTTATCCGAACCAGAAAGAAGCAATGGAATCCATTCATAAAGCCCTTCTGGATCAGAAAATAGTGCTATTCGAAGGTGCCTGTGGAACCGGTAAGACCCTCAGTACACTGGTCCCAGCCATTGATGTTGCACAAAAACTTGGTAAAGTAGTAATAATTGCAACAAATGTTCACCAGCAGATGCAGCAGTTTATTGAAGAATCAAGGGAAATAAAACAAAAGCAGGATATCAAAGTAGCAGTTCTGAAAGGCAAGAAACACATGTGTCCCAGGGAAGAGGAATCTGAAACATGCAGTGTCCTGAAAGAAAATACATATGAGCTCATCAATAAAGAAAAAGAATCTGCTGACTTAAGAGAGCAACTGAATAAGGAATCAAAATTTGATGAAAATTCTGGCAAATCCCTGAAACCTGAATTAGATAAACTTGAAAAACATATCCGGGAACTGCGTGATAGGTACTGCAGCTACTTGTATGGTGTGGTGAAATCTGACATGGATGATTTTTCTGCCTGGTATTTTGAAGATGTACGCACTACAGAGGAAGTAAACGAATGGGCTTATGAAAGGGATATGTGCGGATATGAACTCATGAAGCGCCAGATGGTCAATGCTGATCTGGTCATCTGCAATTTCCATCATATCCTGAATTTTAAGATCCTGGCAAATTTACTCGGCTGGATGGACAGGAGTGTAGATGATGTAATAATGATCTTTGATGAGGCCCATAATCTTGAATCTGCGGCCCGGAGTCATTCTTCATTGAATTTGCCAGAATACAGTCTTCAGCGGGCATTTGAAGAAGTGACAGCTAATGAGGCAATCAGTAAAAAAGATTCATACCGAGTCAAAGATCTGGAGAATCTATTCAAGCTTATTTATCAACATTTGAAGGATATCTATGAATCAAGACTGGAATTTGGGGAAAGGGAACGAATACCCAACACATGGAAGGATGTGACAATATGCGACCCCAAACGCAGGGATGATTATTTCCTGCAACGTTTGCTGGAACAAATAGAAGAGGCGGGAATAACGGACCTTTATGAACTCCTGGAAGAAGCTGCAGCATTGGGTCGGTATCTGGATGCTTTTTATAAAGAACAATATAGACAGGGTCACTCCAGCAGGAAAAAGAACTCTCAGTTGCTCCGCAGCGCAGAGTTTTTCATGTTTTATTTAGAACATGCTTCTGATCTGGTATATTATCCTATGTTAAATGTAAGACGAAAGGATAATGAACTGGAAGGCAGGATCGAGCTCGTTTCGTGCATACCTAAAAATGTTACTGCACCAATTTTTTCTTCCTTTTATGTATCAGTCCTCATGTCGGCAACACTTCAGCCTTATCCGGTTATGAAAGCAAAATTAGGCATAACCCGACCCACAATAGAGATCGCTTATGGCATTACATTTCCTGAAGATAATAGATTAACCATAGCCATTAATTCACAGCCTCTTTTTGCTAAAAAAAGAGACGATCCCGGCACTATACAACAGGTGACAAAGATACTGAATGATATTATCCAGCATACTGACGGTAATGTGCTGGTATTTTTTCAAAGCTACCACGAAGCTAAAATGTATAAAGACCGCATCACATCAAAAGAACCAGTTTATTTGGACGAGATAGGAATATCTTCCAGGCAAGTAAGGGATGATTTCTTCAAAGTCGGGGAAACCGGTAACAAAGCTATCATTTTTTCCTATCTTTGGGGTACATTGACCGAAGGAGTGGATTATAAGGATGGACGGGGCAGGGCAGTAGTAATTGTCGGGGTCGGGTACCCGGCCTTAAATGATCGAATGCGGGCCATTGAAGCAGCATATGATCATGAATTTCCAGGAAAAGGGTGGGATTATGCAATTCAAATACCTACAATCAGGAAAGTGAGGCAGGCGATGGGACGAGTAATTCGATCACCCTCTGATTATGGGGCCCGTATTTTACTGGATGGGCGATATACATCCATTTCAACCATACGCTTGAAAAAATATTCTGTATTTAATGCTTTTCCCCCCCGGGACAGGGATGAAATAATTGATGTTGAACCTGATAATGTAAAATTCTCTTTAATGAACTTCTTCAATGACATGAAAAGTCATCAATGATAAAAAAATCAGATACACAAAACCCTTATTACCAAATAAGGAGTAAATGAATGAGATTTACCCGACTTAAATTATCATAATCAATTCAGGAACATATTCTTATGATCGTTTCAATGGACCTTGAGCTAAAAGACATACCTGGACAGCTGGTACAGGCACTGATCCCTCTTTCGAAGTTCGGGGCTAATATAATGAGCGTGATACACCATCACGATGAACGTACACCAAGGGGAAATATACCTGTACAGGTCGTATTCCAATTAACTAATAGCAAGCTTAATGATATCATTGATAAACTGGAAGAAGTCGGGGTCCGAATTGCCAGTATTGATAAAAAACATCTTTACGAAGAGATAACGGTAATACTTATTGGCCATATTCTCCACAGTGATCTGGGTGACACTATTGACCAGATCGACAGGACAGGCTTTGCAGAAGTGGTAAACTTATCAATCTCAATGCCCGGTATCGATGAGCCTTCTTCAGCTTCGCTGGTCATAAATGCGGTCGGCCTGCAAGAACTCCGGGAAGCACTTGGTATATTAAAACGAGTTGCCAGGGAAAAAAACCTGTTGGTAATTGAACCCATAGAAAAGGATTATCCACAGGTGTATAAATGAAACCTATGAGGCTTTCAATAATAGGATTTGGAGCTGTGGGTCAGGGAGTCGCACGGGCATTAATAAATAAACTTGATGAACTAAAGAAATCAGGGATCGATCTTAAGGTTGTGGCAATCTCTGATAGCCATGGTTCGTGTATTAATCCAAAAGGAATTGATCTGGAAGCTGCTCTGCAGCGAAAAGTTGAAACCGGGTCAGTTGCCACCTCTAAAATATCATCTATTGAAGTTATCAAAAATGTTGAACACGAACTGATGATCGATGTAACCCCGACAAATATTGATGATGGTGAACCAGGACTCTCATATATTCTTGAAGCTTTTAAAAAGGGACTGCATGTGGTCACCTCGAATAAGGGGCCCCTTGCCCTAAAATACGGGGAGCTGTGCCATGAGGCAAAAAAGAACAGGGTACAGTTCAGGTTTGAAGCAACCGTGGGCGGGGCTATGCCCATCCTGAACCTGGCAAAAGATGCACTGGCAGGAAACAGGATCATCGGTATAGAAGGTATATTGAACGGTACATGCAATTACATACTAAGCAGGATGTTTGAGGAGGGTTTGCCCTATAAACATGTATTGGGGGAAGCACAGGAACTGGGTATTGCAGAAACCGATCCAACCTACGATGTTGAGGGGATCGATACGGCATGCAAGCTGGTCATCCTGGCAAATTCCATATTTGGTATGGATGTAACTTATGATGATGTAGAGATTACAGGCATTACAAAGATCACGGCTGAGGCCCTGATGCTGGCAGGTGCTGAAGGGATGGTGATCAAACTAATCGGTGAAGTGCGGGATGGTGATGATGCAATATTGTGCGTAGCGCCCAGGCTGGTGCCAAAATCCCATCCATTGGTAGTTGGAGGGACATTGAACGTAGCTCTTCTTAAAACAGATATGGCCGGCCCTATCAGTGTAACAGGCAGGGGCGCCGGTTCACTGGAAACTGCCAGTGCAATACTCAGTGACGTTATTGCTATCTATAAAAGCAGTTCATAATTAATTCGAATTACTATACTCATGTCCATCTCCAATCAATTGAAAAGGGTCCGGATCATTGCAGATTTCCAGTTCGGACGAGGTACAGGTGAAATCCTGTTTCCCGAAGGTTCTGAGTTTATGTTATCCAGGACAAAAAGGATTCGGCAAATTACTTTTAAAAGAAAAAGGATCGCCACGATCCGTGCAAAGGATGGGCTTTTAACATTAAGTATGGAAGGTGCCCAGCGTATCCACAGTTTTCTCAAACCACCAGGATCAAGGGTGACAGTAAATTCTGATTCAGTCCCATTTGTACTTCAAGGTAAAACCGCATTTGCCAGGCATGTAATAAAAGCGGACCCTGGAATTAGAGCAATGGATGAAGTGCTGGTAGTGGACGAAGCTGATAATCTACTGGCAACTGGACAGGCTGTTCTGTGCGAAGCTGAAATGATGGACTTTTCAAGAGGTGGCGCTGTAATAGTACGTAGTGGTGCTGATCAGGATAAGATATAGGTTTCTAACAGGATTAGACAGAGATAGTGATAATGAACTCACAATAGTCATCATCATGGCATTTTTTCTCTTTTTGCATAAACCTGGCGTTTTGATTAATTGCTTGTGCCATTCCTCTAAAATAGTTTTTACACACATTTGTACTTGGGACAATGCTGACAAGAATATCACTTAATGGACATTCCTTTATTATAAGGGATGCTGAATTCCTATTTTCTGATATGAACTCTGTGTCTATTCCATTTAACAGACACACCATTTCCATGGGTTGAAGACAGGACTTTGCATCGTCATCTTCAATATTAATACTTTTAACCAATTGAATTGCATCTTCTTTACCCAATTCATAGCAAACATCTTCGACAATTGGAAGGGTCTGGGTTTGAAATCTGCTCATCAGCCTCGACATTGCTTTAGACAATATTCGATCATTTAGAAGACTGCCTTCCCACTTGGATTTGGAGGACATTCCGACCAGTTTCTAGTTTCTGGCAAACCGGTCTCTTCTCTCTGTTTTCCTGCTGAGCATTTGTTTTTCCCCACTCATCTATGATTTTAATGCAGAATACGGATAATGTTATTTTCTCCCATCAATCAAAATATTACAAATTTCTTCTTTGTGTCTTTTTGTAGTAATCAAGCTGCTGGACCCTAGTACGCCTTCCATTTCATTAAGGTTACACAGCACGTTATTTTTCAGTGAATTAATATCAAAAGTCCGTACCTTGATCAACAGATCATAAGGTTCCAGCAGTTCGTATATTTCCAGGACATCTTCGATATTTTTTAGTTTATTAATAATATTTACTCTTTGACTTGAATCAATGTTAATCCCAATAAATGTTGTAATATTGAGATTAACTTTTGTGGGATCGGCTATTATTGTGAATTTTTCAATTATCCCGTCAGCTTCAAGGCTTTTTATCCTTTTATGTATAGTAGAAGTAGCAACATCCAGTTCTTTTGAAAGATCTGTACTGTGCATACGTCCATTTACTGAAAGAAATTTCAGAATAGCAAAATCTAGCCGATCCATGAGTGCTATTTATAACAATCTACACTGATATAAAAATTTCGAATAATCTAGGAATTACGAAACATCTTACACAGAACATGATAAAACTTGACATTTATTTTCAACAACTACTTGGAATTCCAATATATTATTTTTAATAGTGAAAAGCAAGATTTATCATAATATATATATGCTAAATTCAACTTTTAACAATAAAAAACAAAACATAAAGATAATAGATATGAATACTATTTAGATTGCAGGTTGATGTAAATGGAACTTGAAAAATTACGACATGGCACTGAATTATTAAAACGTGGGTTTGCCCAAATGCAAAAAGGGGGCGTTATTATGGACGTGACAAACCCTGAAGAAGCACATATTGCTGAAGATGCGGGTGCTGTAGCAGTCATGGCTTTACATATGGTTCCCTCCGACATTAGAAAAGCAGGTGGAGTGGCCCGGATGGCTGACCCGCAGATTATTGCTGACATCATTGATGCAGTTACGATTCCTGTTATGGCTAAGGCACGGATAGGCCATTTTGTTGAAGCAGAAATACTTGAAGCTCTGGGAGTAGATATGGTGGACGAATCAGAAGTGCTCACTCCTGCTGACGTTAAATATCATATTGACAAGAGAAATTTCACGATTCCCTTTGTTTGCGGAGCCAGGGACCTGGGCGAAGCATTGCGCAGGATACATGAAGGCGCAGCTATGATACGCACGAAAGGCGAAGCAGGCACCGGTGATGTGGCAGAGGCCGTACGTCATATGCGGCAAATCAATGAGCAGATCGGGAAGCTGAAAGGTCTTGATAGAATGGAGATCGAAAGAGTAGCCCGTGAGATCGAAGCACCTTCAGAACTGGTGTTGGAGACTGCCGAGCGACAGCGCCTTCCAGTAGTCAATTTCGCAGCAGGCGGGATAGCCACACCTGCTGACGCGGCATTAATGATGAAACTGAAAGTAGACGGCGTGTTCGTAGGCAGCGGTATCTTCAAGTCAGAGAACCCGCCCCTGATGGCTTCTGCTATTGTGGAAGCTGTCAACAATTTCGATAAACCTGAAATACTGGCAGAGATTTCAAAAGGTCTTGGAGACTCTATGAAAGGTATTAGCTTTGGCAGCATCCCGGAGGAGGAGATCCTGCAGACCCGCGGGTGGTAGACAGCCGCCCATTTTCTTTTTTATGATTAAAATAACTTACACTAAATTTATATATTTTTTCCAATATAAAAGGCCTGACAAATGTCTGAAGATGCTAAAACATATCCTGCAGACAGCGGTCTTGACGTCACAGTTGACATGGATGTTCAGGATTCCCATATAGTTTATACCCAGACCGCTGGTAATTCTAAAAAAACACTTGACTATGATTATAAGAGGTGTAACGGCTGCGGGATATGTGTCGATATCTGCCCTTCCCAGGCAATTGAAGCTGGTCCGCTATTCGAGATAGCTACAGGTATGGATGCACCTCCTGTAATATTTGACCAGACTAAATGTACTTTCTGCGGGATGTGTGCCAGCTTCTGCCCTGTTAGAGCTGTCAGGATGAATATTGACGGCGAGGATATCCTTGAACTTGATGATTTTCCAAGGTTGGATTCAAAAGTTGTCATCAATGAGAAGTGCCTTCCCTGTCTGTTATGCGAAAAAGCATGTCCTGAAGAAGCTATTAAGCTGGAGCTTACGTTCCCGAAAAAAGAAGATGTGGCACCCTTCAAGGAAGGGCAGGAAGGGGAGATCGAAGTGGATATGGATAAATGCAACTTCTGCGGCCTGTGTGCTGATCTGTGTCCGGCATTCGTCCTTGTTGAGAGGCAACCAACCCCTGATAATCCGGTACCCTTCCAGGACCTGCTGGTCGACCTTGCGAAATGCGATTATTGCAGGATATGCGAGGATTTCTGTCCGGAAGATGCCATCAGGGTGAAAGGGAAACTGGAGGCTCCGGTCCCCGAGATCAGTGGTACCGTTACCATTGATGATGATAAGTGCACAAGGTGCGGGTGGTGCAAGGCAGTCTGTCCATATGAAGCAGTGGATATTGAGAAACCCTTTGAAGGTGACATTGAATTAATTGAGACAAAACTGACCGAATGCGATCCGGTAGGATGCCACGGGTGCTTTAACGTGTGCCCCTCCCATGCATGGTATATCCCTGCAGATAAAAAGATAGATGTGGTGAAGGAGTTTTGCATTAATTGCGGGGCGTGCGAGAAGGCCTGCCACGTATATGCAATAGATGTGAACCGTTCCGGCATCAGGCATACCAATATTAACGAACTGCCCTGGTCAGAACAGTGGAAGGAAGCCATTGAGGCAGCAAAAACTACAAACAGGTCACGACCCGATACCAGCCGCAGGATCGATATGGATGGAAAGGACATTGCTAGCCGGGAGGTACATGAGATCGCATCCAGGGAAGAGCATGAACTTCGTCCCCAGGTATGCGTACGGTTAGATGACCTGCTGTCCATATTCGAGGATACAAAGACCAGGTATGAATGGGAACGGGGTAAGAATAGTGCAGTTAAAAAGAGATTTGAAAGGAACTCAGGTACAGTTTAATATGAATAATAGATTTTTTCTAAGAATGTAGAACTATCGTTATCATTCATCTTTATTAATTCCCCTCAACAGCCGGATTTTTCCATCCCACCACACAACCTGTTCCATGTGCGTTTCATCTCTTTTTCCATGTTCCGATCTCGGATCGTTACTATTCATAATGAATACAGCCTCTGGATTTCTTTTGTTGTTGTTAAAATCAGAAGTCTGGTGTAAGAAATTCTGAGATGGTTACTGAATCATTACAAAATATTTAAGTATGACTCATTATGTCTAATTACCGGTATGAAAGGGTTGGAGAGTTTTGACCTGCAAAGCCATGGAGTTACTGCAAGGCAATATGTTCTGGGTCGGAGAAATGAAGGTTTAAATTCAGGTTTACTCAAAGTAGGGCGGTACCTTGCCATAGATGGGTCTACCGGATCTGATGTTTACATCGACTGCCTGGGACCCCATGTTGTCCTTATTTGCGGGAAGCGGGGGTATGGCAAATCATATACCATGGGGACAATGATCGAGGAGCTGGCACTGCAGGAGCCGCCAGTTTCTGATAATATTGCATCTGTCATCGTGGACAGTATGGGTATCTTCTGGACATTATCCAACGCCAATACAAAAGAAGAGACAAGCCTTTCAAAATGGGGTCTAAAACCCCAGGCACTGAATATACAGACCTTTGTTCCAAAAGGCAGCCAGGATAAATATGCAGATATGGGAATAGAAGTCAAAGGTCTCACCATTGCTGCCAATTACCTGTCTGGGTCTGACTGGTGCACCTTGTTCAGGGTCAGTTCAGTACATCCTTTGGGAGTGCTGATCACCAGAATTATCCAGGACCTAAATGAAGAGGGTGATGGTTTCTCTCTTGATGAGATGTTAGATTGTATCGATTCAGACCTTTATGCTGATCATGATACCAAACTGGCAGCACGTAATTATCTTGGAGCTGCCCAGGGTTGGGGACTGTTTGAAAAGGAAGGACTGGATATCCACGAGATCATTCATCCCGGAGGAACTTCGGTGATAGACTTGAGCAGCTTATCAGATGAAGTAATTCAGTCTGTAATTGTGGAAATAATTGCCAAAAGAATTTATCAGGAGCGTATACATGCCCGCCGCCAGTATGAGATCAACAAGATGACGGGCAGCAGTGACACCACAGTTCCTATGGTCTGGATGTTCGTAGATGAGGCCCATCTATTCTTACCCCAAACCGGCAGCAATCCGGCAGGGTATGTACTGGTCAATGAATGGCTCAGGCAGGGCAGGCAGCCCGGACTGTCACTGATACTGGCAACCCAGCGACCATCTGCCCTACATCCGGACGTGCTAAGCCAGAGTGATATCATGATATGCCACCGGCTGACATCCCAGGATGATATCAGTGCATTGGAAAGTATCCGCCCTACATATATGCAGCGCGGTATCGCTGATTCTATACGCAAGATGGGTAAGGGAAAAGGAGTGGCATTTATAGTAGATGACACGTCTGAAGCTTCCCATGTGGTCCAGATGCGGCCGAGGTTAAGCTGGCACGGTGGGGATGAGCCGAGTGCGATGGGATAATATACGAGTCATCCCCAGGGTTCGATTAAAAAAAGGTTTCGTCGGCTTTCCTGCCGCCCCTTCTCCCCTTCACTCTCCCCGGTGCCCCCTCACGAACTGCTCCACCCCCTCTTCTGTTAAGGGGGCTGGGAAGCGCTTTTCGATTATTCTGGTGGGATTTGGGGATGGAGTGAAGATGGATGCTTGGGTGGATGTTTGTAGGGGGGTTCTGCCTGAAATATAATTTTGATGTTATTTTAATATTGGAGGTATGGGCAGTCATCAGCAATACAAGCATCATTCAAAACCGGGAAGAATAACAATCGCTGGTCATCCAAACGATGATTTAGCCTCGGGTACTTAAAACAGTATCCTAAAAAAAGCAAAATTGAAAGAGGCAGAATAAGATGTATCGTTTCCTTATTGTGATTGAAAAAGCAAATAATAATTATTCAGCATATTCCCCGGATTTGACAGGTTGTGTTGCTACAGGTACTATTCGTGAAGATGCAGAACGAAATATACACTAGAAAATGGCAATCAAATCATTGTATTGCTTGATGCCGGCATACTCTACGGAGGAATACAAGGTTTCGGTCATTTTATATTAATCACGGGATTAGATAACAACAATATCACTTATCATGATCCCGATATTCCAGATGGTCAAAATGCAAAATGTAGTATTGATAGGTTTATACAGGCATGGTCAGCTTTAAAATGCTTGGTAATCAAAATTCAAAAGGTGAAACAATGAAGTCAAGAGAAATGTATGAAACTGCTCAGGAGTACCTTATAGAAAATATTGGAAATCACGTATCTGCCGGAGATGTGAAGGTGTATGCATACTGGGCGTGTGTGAATTACCGGGAAAGTTATGATATGCATGTGAGTAACGGTATTCTGTTCAACCATGAATCCCCCCGGCGTGCAAAACGCGATTGGGGTTTTTGCAGGCGATTATGTTGATGCTATGTGGTGCTGGGAAAAGTATGTGGTTATTGATCCTAAGTTTGTTCGACCGGCAGAGATACAGTTATTGCTCGGAGATGCATCGAAGGCTAAGAAGGTTCTCGGATGGGAGCCTAAGGTGCGGTTTGAGGAGCTTGTGAAGATGATGGTTGAGGCGGACGTTGAGCGATTGGGGGAAAAATAATTTTTTCGGCTGTAAGGAATCTTGGGAATGAGTGATACTACTCGCCGCATCGCAAAAAATACGGCATCCTTGATGATGGCCGAGATGGTAAGTAAGGGCCTTTCATTTCTATTAATAATTTTAATTGCGCGCAATCTTGGTGATGTTACATTTGGTAAATATTCATTTGCATTTGCATTCACGTCACTTTTTGCTATATTCGCTGATTTTGGTTTATCTACGCTTACTATTCGTGAGGTGGCACGAAATCGAGAATATGCGGGCAAGTATCTTGGAAATATTTCCCTGATAAAGTTTTTACTATCAATTATAACCGCAATATTTATACTGATTTCAATAAATCTTTTAGATTATCCTTCCGACACAATCCTAGCAGTATATTTTGCTGGTGCGTATGTAATTGTTAATTCGTTCAATCAATTTTTAAGGGCTTTTTTCAGGGCTTTTGAACGGATGGAATATGAAACATTTACTCGCATTGCAGAAAGAATAATATTATTTATTGCAGTTGCTTCAATGTTGCATTTTGGATATGGTTTAGTTCCGGTAATATCTGTGTTTTTTATTGTCTCTGTATTCAACTTGTTTGTTACAGTTTTGTTGGTGTTAAAGCGTTTTGTGAAACCAAGTTATGATATTGATCTTAAATTTTGCCGTGAAATTATAAAAGAAGCCATACCATTTAGCCTTGCAATAGCATTTTCGGCAATTTATTTTAGAATTGATACAGTCATGCTCTCACTTATGCAAAGCGATAATGTTGTAGGCTGGTATTCTGCTGCATATCAGATTCTTGAAGGTGGCACATTAGTACCTATTTCCTTTGTTTCTGCCATATTTCCTTTTTTTTCAAAAATGCATAACAATCGCGAAAAGCATAAAGCAGCATTTCTGAAAGCATTTAAGTACCTATTCATATTAGGTTTTTTTATTTCTAGTTTTATGACACTATATGCAGATTTTATAATATCCTTTTTATATGGTGTAGAGTTCCTCTATTCAATAGATACCTTGAAAATACTGAGTTGGGCCTTATTTTTGATATTCCTTGAATATTTATTTAGCCAATCGTTATATGCGATGAATATGCAAAAAATAAATATGTATCTAATGGGAATATGCATGATAGTAAATATTTTATTGAATTTAATTTTAATTCCCATTTTTAGCCACAATGGCGCTGCCATTGCAACTTTATTCACAGAACTTGTTCTGCTTGTATTGAGTTTTGTTTATGTGAATAGTAAATTAAAGTTTATCACTTACTAAATCATATATCTTAGATGTTTGTGATGCGCAATTTTCCCATGTGAATTTCGAAGATTGTTGTAATCCGCGTTTAATCAACTTTTTTTTCAATTCATTGTCAGATAATATGTCTATTATAATATTTTTTAAAGATTCGACATCGTTTGGATTTATTGTAATACCTGCATCTCCTGCAAGTTCGGGAAGGGACGATACATTTGAAGTAATAAC
>JACUTQ010000053.1 GCA_014859725.1 Methanosarcinales archaeon
ATCTTTCTTTTTGAAATTGCTGTCAATACGTCAAATATATCCATGTGCAACCTACACCTGGGTTTGGCCAAACTTTTCTTCTAATATTTCGTCAGTACTTAGCAGGTATCTTGCTCTTTCCATGTTTATCTCATCAACCATCTTCCATGAAGACCTGTTATTGATGAGTACTTTTTTGGGAAGACATCTCATGAAACCAGGAACATACCCCATTGTCTTCTCAATATCTTCAAGTGTATCTTCATATGACACATCAAGATTGACATTGGGATAGAGATGATTTCTATTTCCTACATCAAATGCGATGTCAGCAAATGGCCCTTCATTATCAATTTGCTGGACGATACCCTCCGGTACATTTATTTCTATAAATTCCATTTAAAACACCTCTTGATTAAATTATTCAAGGGGATTATTCTTCACCCCAGTAGTCCATTGCTACCAGGTTTTTTTCACAACCCAACCCCCAGCCTTAACTTGGGCGGTGTATAAAGGTCCCGCCCTTATATATAGTAGCCAGTACAACACAATTTTTTTTTTATTGTTGACCATTGATTTTGTACCGAAAATATTTGAGTTGAACCTTCCTGTGGATCTGGAATGGCTTGATGAAACTGCTGCCGGCAGACTGCTTTCTTCTGTAACAATCCACTTTTCCAGATCGATGCTTGAGATGATTAAGACTAGTTTCAAGGTTCTACTGACTTCGAGCAACAATCCCGAGAAAGATGATATAGTGAAGTTGAGGTAGAAACGGCTGTATATAGGGCTCTGATGAAGGATGATGTGTCTGATAATTGCTTCATCCCTGGTCAGCGATCCGGTACTAAAAAGGTCAGTATGCATAGACAGCATATCCTCTGGATCTGGCTGCCGGGCAGAGGATGGATCCAACAGACCTGAAGTTTGAAAGAGTGGATGGATCACTGACTATGAAACTCGGGTTCAGGAAAAAAGGAATGGTGCCCATCCCCCTTTCCTTGTATCTGTATCTATTTTATCAAGAATATCCCTTACACGATCCTGAGTGATCCAGTCCCGATCCTTATCAATCATTTCAGAAAGTGTTTTCAGATGTGTCAGCAGTTTAAATGATCCTGGCAACAGAAAGTTCCCGTAAACCCCACCCGGTTTGACAGTCTGCTGAAAATTTAAGCAAAAGAAGTTTATTTCTTGCAGTTATGGTTGTGGAGTCCCGTATCGAATTTTTGAAACTCTCATATCTATTGTTGTACTTATGTATATCAATCATATTCCATCACTTCCGTGTTCTTGTACGGCATATCAAGCCTTTCCGAAACGGGGCGAAAGTAATGGGTTTTGTACTAATTGGATAATGCCCAGACCCGGATTTGAACCGGGGACAACTGCCTCTTCAGGGCAGCGCTCTCCCAGACTGAGCTACCTGGGCAAGGTAGGAATCTTCTCTTTTCTTTAATGCTATATGAAATGTTCGTTTTTTCTTATTACAGCCCGCTCTTGACCATATTGTCACCAATATCCAGTCCACGTATTAAGCCCGAAGGGCTTCATACGTGTGCGGCCTGCTACTGGCCTGAGTAGCTGTGCCAGAGTTAGTGGGCCCGCGGAGATTCGAACTCCGGACCTCCGCCATGTCAAGGCGACGTCATAACCTGCTAGACCACGAGCCCTTGTTGGTTAACTACCCGGCACTCCACCTAGGTAATTATTTTAAATAAACCTTTGGGTTTAGTTAGCGTTTTTTACATATATCCCTGTATCTGGGTGGAATCTGGCTGTTCCTTTTGTGTAGCCTTTATTGCTGAGTCTGTTGTGGCAATGGTCCCGAACATCTTCTCATATTCAATAAGATGTTGATTGAGCCAATTTGATAATTCCTTTGCTGCTGATGGGGAAAGTATAACTTCTGTTTCGATCTTTCGATCTATGATCTGGGTTCCTTCGACGACATTACCAAATGAACGTGGAGTATCGTTATAGAGGGCAATTCTGAAATCATACGGACTGTGACCGCCCATGGCTCCTATGGCATATACTTGTTTGAAATCCTCTGATCGACTAATCTCCATCTTGATATTATGATTCATAATCTTCATCTCTCCTGGTTGTCTCATTCGACTCGCACAATATATCTTTTATTACCTCAAATGTTAGATCGTGAGCTGTCTGTCCATTCAGTTCTTTTTTTGCGTATTCGATTCAATAAGGCCACTTTTCCACATAGTGTAATAAACCAGACATGAAATAGCAGGCCAAGTGTCTTACTTATTATCCGGGTCTGGCCTTTGGATTTGAGTCTTAATCCATAAGCCGGGATAAATGGAGTAAACAAAATAGCAGCAAATGGAAGTACCAGTGAAGTAAACCAGGCCAGTTTCAGGTTTATGGATATATTTGCATGGGGAAAATAAGACATGTTTTCAATAAGCCCGTCCAATGCCCCCGAGAGCCATCTGACTCTCTGGTTGTACAGTTCTTTTAATGTTGTAGGGGCTTGCTCTCCAACCCTGGTATCTACAAAGACCGGTTTCTTGCCTTCAAGATAGACTCTCTGGGTAAATTCCAAATCCTCGCAATACACATGCTCATTAAGCAATTTCCCGTCAAATGATCTGGCATCAATAACACCGATCAATCCATTAAACTGTTTGAATCCGTCAAATTTCTCAAATAATTTATATATATCTTCGAAAAAAGAATATTCAGCAGCAATAATCTTTGCCGCCCAGCCTGAATCCTGGTTTGTGATGTACCGCGGTCCACTGGCAATAACAGCATCAGGGTCATTTTCAAGTCCATTGATGCATTTCAATAAAAAATCTGCGTCTGGTCGGCTGTCCACATCAAAAAGTGTAATAAAATCTATCTCTAAAGTCCCATCCGGCCTTCTCATTGTTGCTAATCCATCATTAATAGCCCCGGCCCTACGGCCCCTTGTATCCTGGCGGATAATATGATTAATACCTTCATTCTCAAGATATCTTGTCCTCTCATCAGGCCCTTTAGGGCTGTCTACAAGATATAATAAATTCAAATCCAGGTTGGGATTTTCTAATTTTCTTAATGAGTCAATTGAATTCTTAATTACTGATAACGGCTCAAAAGGTGCGACCGGGATGAGTATAATCACTTTTTTCATGCGAGTGACAATAAAAGTATTAATTATTTAAACACTTATCTAAATAAATAAAATTTGAACAGAAGCTTATGGTGATTATGATCCCCCACTCCAACCTTATTACACTCCCACGTGTAAGCTTAAATTTCCAATCTGAAAGGGGAGTGTTTATTTAATATCTTTAAAAAGACTTGAATTCTTAAGAATTTTTATACTGGTCAGCCCCCCAATTATTAAATTAAGATAATATGTAATCATTCGCCATGCTACTACCACGATCCCGAGTATGGAAGCTGGTACTATTACCCCGAAAAGCGCGGCCCCGCCCAATTCTGCAATCCCGCTGGCACCTGGAGTAATAGGGAGCACCATCAGGAAAGTAAGAAACAACTGGAGAGCGAATGCAACCAGGATAGATGGCGGTTGGTTGAGTCCTAATAGAATTAATGGTAAGATCATGAATTCCATTAGCCAGTAAACCAGTGTACAAAAACTGCCATAAAATAATCCTTTTTTTCCGGATTTCAAAAAGGTCCACAGGCTATTATGAAAATTCCACAGTTCCAGGTTTATAAATTCAATGATATGTTCTGTTTTGTCAAAATGTCCGATCTTGTGAAGACCCCGGGTCAAAAGGGATGAGAGCTTATCTATGAATACCGGATTAAGAAGTCCTGCAAAAGCGACGATCACTAATAATAAAACAAATATTTCTGCAACGACTATGAACATATCCATTTCCCAGCTAAGTAGTGATCCCCTTAATATCCATAAAGAAAATGGTGTGGCGATCAAAAGAAAAAGAGCATCCAGAACCCTCTCACCAATTACAACCCCAGTGGCATCACCAATAGGCATTTGAGCGTTTTGATTCAACTGGTGGATCCTTACAGGTTCTCCCCCTGCCATGGATGGAGTAACAGATGCAGCAAACAGGTTTGATACCACTGCTTCAGTGGCTTTTATAATCCCTATCCTGTATCCAAGGGCACCGGCCATCACCTTCATTCGCAGTCCCCAGATAAAAAATGAACCTATATGCAATAGAATTGCGGCCAGCAGAAAGCCTGGTCTTATGCTTAACAATATGGGAACGGTCTCAGGATCTACTGTAAATACACTGATTAAAATTAAAATGGAAATGCTTAGTATTAATGAATACATTAAAAGTTTCTTAAGTCGTTCCATGTTTCAGTTAGAGATAATTTTTATGTTATATAAAACGTTGAGAGCAATAGAAAATCCAATATATTAAATGATGTGAAAATTTGGTCACTATAATCCTGCCCACTAAGAATGAAGAATCGTGTATCTGTGCCACCATTGCCAAGATCAGGGAAGTTTGTGAGAGTCCACGGATAATAATCGTGGATGGAAATTCCACAGACAACACTGTTAAGATAGCAGAGGATAACGGTATTGAGGTTATATATGATCACGGATTAGGTAAGGGTGAAGCTCTGAGATGTGCTTTTGATCATGTTAACGATGATGTAATATTCCTGGATGTGGACGGGACCTATCCAATACGCTCTCTCCCTGATTTTATCAATGCTCTGGATACATACGATCTTGTAGTTGGGGAGCGGGTAGAATTTGCAGGGGATGCTCTGCCCAAACTCTTTCTCATAGGTGATATCATATCCAGAGGACTTTTCCACGTGCTGTACTCGTCAAGGGTCGATAACCTATCAGGATTACGCGGAATTAAGAGGGAGGCCCTTGAAAAGCTTTCACTGGAATCAGATGATTTCGGGATAGAGACCGAGATTACCGGGAAAGCAGTACGTCTGGGACTGAAAATCAAGAAGATACCAATTGTTTATAATGTGCGGATTGGTAATTCAAAATTCAGACCTATAAAAGATGGCATGATAGTCCTGAAAGCAATGTTAAAATACAGGGTAAAAAAACTTTCATAAAGCGTCATTATTGAAATCAGGGTTGACCCTTGTTTCTTTTACATTTACTCCTTTATCTATAACCAGTTCAGGCCAGAGACTCACATTAGAATGGATGGTGACATTATCCCGGATCACATCCCTGGGTCCGATCACAGTTTCTGTTTCCAGTATGCACTCATTACCTATTTTTGTATTATTATCAATTATTGCCCCGGAAACACTGGTATTTCGACCTATCTCCACATCATTGAATATGATGGCAGATAGTATCCTGGCGCCATCCTTTATCACGCAGTTTGAACCAATTGAAGTATAGGGTCCAATTAACACCTGGTTGCCGATGGTGGTATTCTCACCTATCATGATAGGACCCACCAGTGACGAGTCCGAACCCACGCTGACCCCGTTGCCAATATTAACCGGTCCTAACACCTTCGCATCCTTGGTATTGAAATGGCCATTTATTACAGTACCAGGCAGCTGATCAAGTTTCCACTTACAGGCCTCCCTATATGCAGCAGCATTACCGATATCTGTCCAGTGTCCACGCACAAGATATCCATTGATTCTTTCACCCTCACCCATCATTTTTGGGAACAGGTCCTTGGCAAAATCAAATTTAGTAGCTGGAGGTATCATATCAAGTATTACAGGATCGCAGATGTAAATCCCAGTACTGGCAAGGTTACTAAATATCTCACCTGACGAAGGCTTTTCTGCAAATTTATGGATCTGATTGAATACATCCAGATCTGCAATACCGTATTCTCTCGGATCTTCAATAGGAAGAAGGCCTATAGTGAGCTTTGCATCATTTTGTTCATGGAACCGATAGAATTCTCTAAGGTTTAGGTCCATAACATGATCCCCACCTATGACTATGAACGGTTCACCCTTTAGAAACTTTTCAGCATTTTTTACGCTGCCTGCAGTTCCCAGTTTAATCTCATCCCTGACATAATCTATGTGTGCCCCAAATATCTGTCCATCACCCAATGCATCTTCAATATCATTGCCAAGATAACCTATGGTAATCACTATCTCGCTGAAACCTTCTTTTGCCAGATGTTCCACAAGATGTACCACAGAAGGTTTGTTCAGGATAGGAATAGTAGGTTTTGGACGGTCGAATGTCAGGGGACGCAGGCGTGTGCCTTCACCACCACACATGATACAGGCCTTCATTTTTTCACCGGAATCTAATAGTTATCAGAATATATATCTATACCGATTTTTTAGATACTTAAACCATGACCCAGATACATCATCGGACATTTTCCGGATATGCAGTGTATCTGGGATTCGCCACACTTCTCTTTTACTTCCGGAGTTTCGGTCATCCAGTGTATCCAGACATTATTAATGCCTTGCGCCTTAAGAGCATCCATAACATCTGCTGGCTGGGTTGTGGTCACTCCTATTATGGCTCTTTCAATACCTTCCGGGAGTTCTGAAACATTTTGTAGTGTTCCTTTTGCAGGGTCTTTTGATATATCAACGGCATAGACATCTTTCCCCAATTTGGTCAGCTCTTTAATTGCCCATTTCATAGCCGGTTTGGTATTATCAGTAACTACTGCGAATCTGTCAGCATCCCAGAATAATTCCTGTTCAGTTTTCATATTATTTACCCCATAATATGTTTAATCTGATTAAATATTAAAGTATTGGAAATATTAATATTTATTTTAATAATGTTCATTTATAATGATTAATTGCAGTGGAAATGGGGGGGTTGCTGAAAAATCAGCCGATCATTTGAATTTACCCAACAGGTGTTCATAGAATCCCTTCTTTTCATCATCTGCCTGCCTGGCCAATCGTTCTACGATCAGTTCGGGGGTGCTCTTGGCCACGTAATTATATCTGGGATTACGATCAACGATCAAATTCAGATCACTGTCCAACCCCCTGGCTTCAATACCGTCCACCCTCACATCACAATCAGTATGTTCCATAATATTTTCGGCCATGTGGCTTACAAATACACCTAAGGCCAGGGAGTTTTCATTTAATGATTCCAGAATCCCCCCGATTATCCTGGCAGATGCGCCGGGTTCGGTGATCGATTCCAGTTCGTCCACCAGCATTGCCATTCTTCCTGTTCCAGATACTACAGAAAAATCCTTTATTGTGGACTCGAAGGCACCGGCATCCATAGTCCCACCTGATTTCCTGAAATAGTATAGCTCGTCCATAAATCCAATTGACGCTGCTTTAGCAGGTACAGGGAATCCCATATGTGACAGTATAATGGTCTGGGCTATCAGCTCCAGAGTTGAGGTCTTGCCCCCGGAATTCACACCGCTTAAGATGGCAATCCTCTCAGGCGAATAATCATCAGATATAGAACTGAGTCGTGCCTCCCCCAGTGAGTAATTAACAGGTTCCACATCCCCTTTAATGAACAGATTCCTCCCCTGCTGTATTTCAATCCAGGTCCCTTCCTGAAGTTGGGGAGGTACAAGGTACAGGTCTTTTGCAAAAAGCCCTATGGAAAACCACACATCCAACTCCATGGCACCTGATACCATGCGCCGGACCATTGAATGGTATTTTGACAGCACGCGGGCAGAATGCCTCAAAATTTCCAATCTGCGCATGGTGAGCCTGGAATTCAAGAACTGCCTGAGCTTTTCTATGGCCTCCCTGTCAGCCTGGATCGTGGTTGTGATATCAGAACTGAACATATCATCGATAATCAGGGATTCCTTTTTATCCAGGTTCAGTTCATTTACAATACCTGCAACTGCCTCTTTTATAATATTATTATATCGGCCTGCCATCTCCATGTTTAGCAGGTCCTTTATCCCTCCTCCTGCCACATCCAACAGATCTTTTCCTTTCAGAGTGATGGTACTATTTTCAAGATATGTTTTAAAGCGTGCATTTGCGCTTTGTTCGGTTGTTTTTATACAGTTATCCAACCTGTCCATGGACGACTTGATCCTGTCAATCTCTTTATCATACCCGCTTCGTACTCCACCATCCCCCACCACCTCCATAGCAGTTTCCAGGTGGGTGACATCAGCGTTTTTGATGTCTGAAAAAAGGATTGGGTAAGTGTTTTCCAATATTTTGTATGCCTGTATGGCTGATGAAATGATATCCTGGTTGCTTGAGTAAAAAGTGATTATCGATTCGGGAGCTACCAGCCATGTTTCAATATTTCCCAAATCTTCATATTCGATATTGCCGTCACCTGGCAGGTCTATTCCCCCCAGTTTCATTGAAGCTGTGACATGGGAGTAACCGGCAGCAGCATCTACAAATTCCCGGGGGGACTCGACCAATATCACCTCAATTGAACTGCCGAACCTGGCCAAGGCAAGTTCGTATTCTTCATGGCTCTGCACAGCCAGTACCCTGTCCCTCACTTTTTTAGGGGTCACACTTTTCAACGGTCTGATGCCTTTCAGCACAGTTCTTAGCCCTTCAGTTCCTTCCCTGGAAGCAGCAATCCCTTCAACCATGCTGATTGCTGAGGTGACTTCGTTCATTACTGATAATATCCTATCCCGTTTCGATGAGGGCAAAGGGAAATAGATATTGATCTTATCTTTGGCATAGGTGGTATTTGTATAGGATTTGATAATATCAAGCAGTTTCTTATAGATCCTCCGGGCTTCCCTGGTCTTAAGGAAATCATCAGGAGAGATATTCTCATCCTTGAAAATAAATGCCTGCACCAGAACAATAGCGTTCTTTTCACCAATGCCCGGTATTGCGGCAATGGCAGCGATGTCATGACGTGAAAAGATTTCCATTGCTGCAGTTTCAGAACCGAAATGCTCGATCAGGCGGTTGGCAGTTTTTTCCCCTATGCCTGGTATGTCTCTGATTTGGTCCATTCAAGATTTCAAATTGGCTTAAAGGATATATGTTTTATCATTGTTCTAGCTTTGGTGCCCTCATACTTCAACTTGACTGTGTTCAGGGCGCCGTCGGTGTCTGCCTGCTCCATAACGATTGATCTCATGCTGCCGTACTTATCAATAAGCTTGTTGTACTGCTCAAGCTGTAGATTCCTAACTAACTGCTTGTCATAGCCATATTGCACAAATTTTATCCCACTCAAATCAAAAAAACTAATATACATAAGAAAAACAACACAACCATGTTTGTAGGGATTGACCACGGCACCACATCCATGCGGTTTGCATCTTCTGAAGGACACACCTTCAATATCTCAAGACAGGTAGCCGCAGACATGACCGAATCCGAATTATTATCCACCACCTTGCATGGTCTTGACGCGCAAAAAGATGAAATCAAAATGATAGCTATCACATATTCCATGGGAGATGCCATAAGCAATATCACACCCATAGACCGCGTGCCTGATAGAGGGATAATAAGCCGGGACGGTGCCGGACTTCATGTGGGCGGCGGAACCCAGGTCTTTGATACCATTAAGGGATCGGGCATCCCTGCAATAGTGATTCCGGGCCTGCACAGGGGGAATACACCTGATGCAAGGTTCAATATATTTTCACATGGTGCCAGTCCTGAGAAGATCGGGATCGTGTATTTTGCCTTCAAGCAGGGGTATAACGATTTGATTGTCTCGGATATCAGTTCAAATACAGTTACTCTGGCAGTGGCAGATGGCCGCCTGCTGGGTGGTATTGATGCCTGCATCTTTGCCCCGGGTATACATCACGGACCCCTTGACCTGGCAGCTATAAGGGATGTGGATGCGGGATTGTACAATGCCAATGAAGCATTTACCAGAACAGGGGTTATCAAGATGACCGGGAACAGGAACATCCATGAACTCATTGACGCTTTTGAATCTGGTGATGAACAGGCTGCTCTTGCCTTTGATACACTGGCGCTTTTCGCATCAATGGAAATTGTATCAATGAAATTATTGCTAAAAGAAAAGGGTAATACTGAACCCAGGATATTTTTATCAGGTTCTATCAGCGAGCTTCAATATGTAAAAGAGAAAATCTCGAAGCATGTGGATTCAGAGGTAGAATCCATAGGTGAATGGAGTGCAGCTAAAGGGTGTGCATTAATCGCCAAGGATGTGTACAACGGTGCCCGGGATATACTTGGAATCAAAGTAGATTAAAAAAATAAAATTTTCAATAGATTTAAATTGGGACATCTCTATATTACCGGTAATGAAATTTGGCCGCCGTCATATCATCTCAATGAAGGATTTTACCAGAGATGAGATCGATTTTATTCTGGGCCGGGCTATTAAAATGGAAGACCTGCTCAAAAACGGTACATCAGATCTTCTAAAAGGTAAGATCCTTGCACTACTTTTTTATGAACCCAGTACCAGGACAAGGATGTCTTTCGAAGCTGCAATGCTCAGGCTTGGAGGTGATCTGTTGAACTTAGGTTCCAAAGAGGCCAGCAGCATTGCAAAAGGTGAAACATTGGCCGATACCATCAGGGTGATCAGTACGTACTCAGACGCCATAGTTTTAAGACACCCCAGTGAAGGCTCGGCGCGACTGGCCTCTGAATTTTCTTCAGTTCCAATTATTAATGGTGGTGACGGTGCCGGGCATCACCCCACCCAGACGCTGCTTGATCTGTATACAATAAAGAGAGAGAGCCATCTTGAAAATCTTGATATTGCTATAGTGGGTGATCTGAAATACGGCCGCACTGTGCATTCCCTGGCCTATGCGCTGTCCCGTTACGGTGCTAACATCACTCTGGTGTCTCCACCCCAGCTGACCATGCCTGAACAGATCAAAGCCGATCTGAAAATCCGGGGTGCTCAGGTCAGTGAGACCGAAAACCTGGAAGAAATTATGGGTGACATTGATGTGCTTTATGTAACCCGTATCCAGAAAGAGAGGTTCCCTGATCCTACCGAATATAAAAAAGTTGCAGGTGCATATAAGATCACTCCAAATCTTCTAGAAAATGTCAGGCAGGACATGATTATTATGCATCCCCTGCCCAGGGTATATGAGATCGACAGCTCTGTAGACAATTCACCCCATGCAAAATATTTTGAGCAATCTTTTTATGGTGTCCCTGCCAGGATGGCTCTCCTCACAATTATTCTGGGGGTGGAAATGTGAACACTGAAAAAGAAATGAGAGTGCGCCCCATCCGGGATGGTACTGTCATTGACCATATAATGGGAGGGCAGGCCATGAATGTATTAAAGATATTGGGGATCAAGGGAACATCCAGTGCAGTTGTTTCAGTGGCCATGAACGTACCAAGCAAGACCCAGGAAAGCAAAGATATTGTAAAAATCGAAAACAGGGAGCTTGAACAAAAGGAGGTTGACAAGATCTCTCTTATCTCTCCAAATGCAACTATTAATATCATCCGCAACTATGAAGTGGCAGATAAACACCGTGTGGAGCTTCCGGATATGGTTGAAGGTATGGTAAAATGTGTCAATCCCAACTGTATATCAAATACCAACGAACCTATTATCTCAAAGTTCCAGGTCAAGAAAGACCCTATCAGATTACGATGTTTATATTGCGAACATGTCATTACAGAAAATATAGCTGAACTGTATTAGGTGATCAAATGGCGGAGATTACTCGCGTCCTATTACTTCTAAAGAATATGGTCTATGAGAGTACCAGCCCCCAGGAGACCCTACGATTTGCAAAATATTATCGAAAAAAAGGACTGGATATAGTTGTGGTGTTGTGGGGACCAATGGGGGTGCTCCTGGGAAAAAAGAACAAACGCGGGTCCCCGATTTACGACGATTATGTCAAGGAATGTCTTGAACTGGGTGTCAAATTCAAATGCTGCCGCCTGGCAAGTTCAATGATAGGACTTGAAGAAGATGATTTCATTGAAGGTGTTGAAATAGTGGAATCATTTGAAGTCGCAGAATTATTTCTTGAATATCAGGAAGAAGGGCAGCTTATCATAAGCTTATAAATTCTTCAAATCACCAACAATAAAGGCTTTAACTTAAAAAAATGTGTGGAAACATTAATGATTGATTAAACACATTGATTATTTTGAAAAAACTGTTCTCAAATAGAGAAACATCATAAATGGGAAACTGAATTAAAAGCAAAATAACGGTTGTTAAATTGTATAGCTGTCGACAATATTTAATATAAGAGTTACAATTATTTACTAATATTAACATTTAAGGTGTTCTTATGGAACTTACTCCAATTCAAAAAGAGATTTTAACAGCATTGGTTAATCTTTATCGTAAACACAAAAGAGCTGTTAAAGGTGAAATGATTGCAGATGTTATAAACAGGAATCCAGGGACTGTTCGGAATCAAATGCAATCACTTAAAGCCCTTGGACTGGTTGAAGGTGTTCCTGGTCCCAAAGGTGGATACAAAGCTACCGGTACTACTTATGAAGTTTTGAGTATAGATCAGATTGAGGCCGAAGCTGCCGTTCCAATCTTCAAAAATCAAGAGATTGTTGAAGGTTTGACTGCCGCTGAAATAAGTTTCACCACTGTCAGACATCCTGATACATGTAATGGTATAATACGTATTCTAGGGGACATTAGGGCGTTTGAGTCCGATGATATAGTTCAGGTCGGTCCAACTCCGGTAAATAAACTGATCATCCGTGGCAAAGTAATCGGGCGAGATGATTCATCTAATTCATTATTGTTCTCAATCATTGAGATGGTCTCACTTCCAAAACGTCCCATAAAAGATTATGTTTCCAAAAAAACCATTTCTATACCTGCTAATGGAACTATACAGGAGGCAGCAAGGATTCTTACCCGAAATAACATTC
This sequence comes from Methanosarcinales archaeon, assembly GCA_014859725.1. NCBI lineage: Archaea > Methanobacteriati > Methanobacteriota > Methanomicrobia > Methanosarcinales > Methanosarcinales archaeon. The sequence continues at coordinate 12,730 of JACUTQ010000053.1, forward strand.
ACGGGGCTCCGGTAGAAGATAAAGGCGATACTATAGGTATTGTGACCTATACCGATATTGGAAGGACACTTGCCAGTGGGAAGGTAAATCTTAAGATAAAAGAGATCATGAGTAAAGACATCATCTCTGTGGAAGGTAATACTCCACTACATGATGTTGTCAGGGTTTTTGATCAAAAAAAGATCAGCATGCTGTTGGTTACTGATAACAATAAACCTGTAGGCATTATCAGCAAAACAGATGTACTTCATGAAATGGTAATTTATTAAGTTCATCTATCAATTATTTTAAGTTTTTGGTGTAATA
>JACUTQ010000054.1 GCA_014859725.1 Methanosarcinales archaeon
CATTACGGTTTCAGAGATTTGAAAAAGCTCAATTTTTGGAGGTGTGAAGTATAATTGGGATGTAATAGGAAAATTGAAAAATGAATTATCTATTCCTGTGATTGCAAATGGTGATATTGTTGACGAGAGATCAGCCGGGAAAGTACTTGAATACACAGGATGCGATGGAATTATGATCGGACGTGCAGCAATAGGGAACCCATACATTTTCAAGAGAATTGAGCATTATCTTAGAACAGGGAAATATCTTGAGCCTTTGAGCAAGGAAGAACAGGTCAATGACTTTTTTGATTACGTTAGCCTGTTAAATAAATTCAATATACTTGATTATGCCAATATTAAGCTTCATGCAAAGTGGTTCACTAAAGGAATCAACAGGGGAAAATCAGTTCGGACAAGAATAAATGCTGCTGATAATATTGATACCATAATGGAGATTATGGGTGAAATATAGATTTGCTAAGAATGTTTCTTAACTACTTGTCCACTTTTTGGGGATACCTGCTCATTTAAATTGGATTCAAATATCATGTGAAAACTCCTCTTCTTTCATCAGCTAGAGCAGCCACTTGATCATACAGTCAAATCAAAACATCACTATGTCAGACATCTCAAGCAGGACCATGCAATCATCTCCCACACTCAACTCCAGGGCAGATAATACATGATTTGTTATTTCTGCCACCAGCAATAGACTACATCCATTTAATTTCAGAGAGACTAACCTGCTCGCCCCTTTATTTGCTATACTCCTGATCACTCCTGAAAATACATTCTTCTTATCTCCTCTGGAATTTCCGGCCTTTGAGATCCGGATATTTTCAGGTCGGATCCCCCATGTAACATTGTTAGCATAGCTGCGATCCACATAAGGCGCTATTAACGATAGTTCCTCAAATTTCAAATGTATACACTTTGAACGATCATACTCTTCAACTATCGCACCATCAAAAAGATTAGAAAAGCCGACAAGTTCAGCCACATGTTTCGTTGCAGGATGATAGAAAACATCTTCAGGAATTGCAAACTGCTGCACAATTCCCGCATAGAATACTGCCACCTTGTCTGCCATGGTGAAAGCTTCCACCGGGTTATGAGTAATAAATAAAACCGGGATATTGAGTCTTCTCTGGATATCTTTAATTTCTTCACGAAGATGCATACGTACGATCGTATCAAGGGCCGAGAATGGTTCATCCAATAACAATATATCTGGTTTTCCCGCCAGGGCCCTGGCCAGGACGACACGTTGTTTTTGCCCTCCTGAGAGTTGTGATGGGTAGTATGATCCCAGTTCCTGTATCTGTACAAGTTCCATCACGTCATGTATTCGTAATTCCTTTTCATTTTGGGTCAGACCCTTTAGCGCGAATGCAACATTCTGCTTCACATCCATGTGAGGAAATAGTGTAATATTCTGGAAAACATATCCTACCCGGCGCTTTTGGGGTGGCATGTTAATTTTGTCCGTATCATCAAAAAATATCCTTTTGTTTAAACTGATATTTCCCGAATCAGGTTTGGCCAGGCCGGCAATACATTGCAGCGCAGTGGTTTTACCTGAACCCGAACGACCGAATAGTACTACGATCTCATTTCCTGCATCAAACCTGCATTGTAGAGAAAATTTCGGACTGACATTCTTCTTTTTACTACCTCTCTCATTAAAGAAATGTTTTGTAATATCGACCTTCAGACTCATCTCTAGCCCTGTCCTGCCTGACATTTAACAAGCCTGCCAGCAGCAGCGATCGTTAAAAGGGACATGATAATTAAGATGATAACCAACAGGTCAGCAAGTTCATTATCACCGGCCTGGTAGGCTCCATAGATGGATAACGACATGGTGTTCGTCTTTCCGGGAATATTCCCTGCTACCATGAGTGTTGCTCCGAATTCACCAACAGCCCTTGCAAAACTTAACACACAACCAGCAAGGATACCTTTCCTGGCAAGGGGCAGGGTTATCAAAAAAGCGGTCTCGAACTCACTTCGTCCCATGGTATAAGCCGCATATTCAAGGTTTCGGTCAACAGCTTCAATAGCGGGCGTTGCAGTCTTTACCATTAACGGGAGAGAAACGATAAAAGCTGCAATAACAGCAGCCTGCCAGGTAAAGAGTATACTTATCCCGGTCATGTCAAAAATATACATCCCTATGATACCATTTTTTCCAAGCAATATGACCAGCAAATAACCTGTAACCGCCGGAGGAAGTACAAGGGGAAGCGTAGTAAGCACATCCACCAGCCACTTACCTGTAAAATCTTTCCTTGCCATTACATAGGATATGAAAACACCCAGAACCGATACTATCACAGTAGATATTATTGACACTTTTAATGTCAGTGCAAGTGGGAACCATGCAGATTCCAGCATCAGACCACATCTTGATCAGACAACCAGAATCCGTAGTTTTTCAATATCCTGCGTCCGTTCTCTCCTGTGACGAAATTATTGAACTCTTCTGCTGCAGCTTTATTCGAAGATGAACTTACAACTGCTATGGGATACCTGATTGGAATACTGACCGGCACTGAATATACAACCTCAATAATGTCAGGTTGTGCCCCATCCACATCGGTCAGATACACAAATCCGGCATCCACTTCCCCACGCTCCACATAGATAAGCACCTGCTTAACATTTTCAGCAAAGATCACCTTATCCACCACACTATCCCAAAGACCAGCCTCCATTAAGGATTGTCTGGCATATCTGCCAACAGGGGCTGTGTCAGGATTACCAATTGCGATTCGTTCCACATTTTCGTCCAGAAGGTCATCGATAGTATTGAGATTCCGATTTTTCTGAGTTACCACAACGAGTGAATTCCCTGCAAAATCATGTCTTGAATTATTGATAATTAATCCATTTCCGGCAAGAATGTCCATATTTTTCTGGGATGCAGATGCAAAAACATCAATAGGCGCACCGGCTTCAATCTGTAATCTCAGGGAGCCCGAACCTGCCAGGTTCAGTTCAACATTCACTCCCGGATTGCTTTTCTCAAAGTCTGCTGCGATATCTTTGAATGCATCGGTCAGACTTGCAGCTGCCGATATGGTTATTGTATCCGGTTGTGTGGATGTGAGTGTTGGTGCAGCCGTCAATATTAATAAAATGGCTACTAATATGAGCGCTACGGCACCAAAAACATTTATCAAGTATTTCATTTCAATTAACCAATTAGATATTAACAGGTTAGATTTTCAGTACTTTTATGGCAGTCCCACCAAAGACCATCTGCTTATCACGTTCTGACAACTGCAGCGCCTCCACCTTCCTGACCTCCTCCTCCATGGAATGATACGGTGAATCCGACCCCATCATCACCCTGTCAGCTCCCAGTTCATCCACACACTCCTGCACCACATCGATCCCGGGCATGCCTGTGGTCTGGATGAAAATATTATCATGGGCCCTTGTCACGTCAATGAAATCGCCGCCCCGCATGTGAGCTAAAATGAACGTCAGGCCAGGGAAGACGTCGGCCAGGTCCCCGATGAGCTTATTGGGGGAGGCAGGTTTGCCATTATCGAATATAATTGGAATGTCCGGGCTTACATCAGCCACGTGTTCTGCGATCTTATACACGGTCGGGTCGTCGATAGAAAATTGCTGTGCCTTAGGGTGCAGTTTTATCCCGACAAGGCCCAGCTCTATACAGCGTTTTGCCTCCTGGATGGCAACATCCACATCTGCAGCATCCATCCTGGCTATGATATCCTCTGCATTCTGGCTCATCCCATCACCTTTATCAGGCCCGCCTAAATGATTATGAGCATCAATCACAAGAGTCATATTTAATCCTCATAATGCTGAATATATCTGCACAGCTTTTTTGTTATCTTCCTGTGCTTCAAGTATGGTATTTGTGATACGGTCTATTAATTCCATAGCACCTCTGTACCCTACCATGAGCAGTCTTTGTGCACCCACCCTGTCATGAATGGGCAGGCCCACGCGTACCAGCGGGATACTTTCTGCTTTTGAAATGTATTTTCCATTAGAATCCCCTATAAGTATATCAGGACCGGTATCCCGTACCGCATCATTGAAGGTATCGAAATCCACACCATCCAGTATTGTAGTGTCCCAATCTGATCCGGCGTCCTTTAATCTGGCTTTTATATCTTCCCTGAAACCCTGGGATCTACTTCCGGAAACCACCAGTACAGGATGCATACCTGATTCCAGCAACAACGAGACCAGACCAGCTACCTTGTCAGGATCTCCATATACTGCCAAGCGGACGCCGTAGAGATATTTATGCACGTCCACCATGGTATCCAGCAGCCGGCCCCGCTCATTCAGGTATTTTTCAGGAATCTGGCACTCTGATATCCGGGATAAGGTCTCAAAGAATGTGTCTGTATTCTCAAGACCTATAGGCAGCGGCACATGTAGTCCTGGTACACCATGGATTTCAGACAGGTATTCGACAGCCGGGTTATGGTTGATCAATCCCATTCCTATAGAGGCATTGCTGTTCTTCATATCTGCAATATCAGTTATCGAGGTGCCCCCATGAGCAATTTTGGGCAGGTCACCCCGCATGGGTGCATCAAAGGTATCAGATATGTCGGGCAGGAGGATGTATGGTCCCGAAATATCTGATGTAATCTGTTTGATCTCGCGAATATCTGCAGGAGAAAGATTTTCTGTAGGAATAATATTGACCTTTCCATTGGGTGTTTTTTCGGCTCCCTGGGGAGTAATGTGCCTGACTATCGCATCAACCGCTTTAATGTACCCGCTTACATGGCTTTCATTAAAGCTGGGTGTGGATACCGGAATAATCAGGATGTCACTGTCCCCGATACCTGCTTCCTCTTTGAATTCTTTTATTATATTAGGAACGTCATCCCCTATGGTCTCGGCCATACAGGTGGTTGCAACGCCGATCACACTGGGATGGTACCTGTCAATTACGTTGTGCAGTCCCTTCTTCAGGTTCTCACTGCCCCCGTACACTGCCCCCCTCTCGCTCAGTGAACTGGAGGCAATATCCACAGGCTCCCGGAAATGATGGGCCAGGTGCAGCCTCATGTATGTACTGCATCCCTGGGAACCGTGCATAAGGACCATGGAATTCTCCACACCCTTGAATGCAAGTACGCTGCCCATTGGCTGGCACATCACGCACGGATTTACTGTGACAAAATTCCGGTCAGTCATACCGGCACCTCCAGCTCACAGGAACAATGCACAGGTTCTATCACCATAGTATCAGGGGTACTATCATCCTCTTTCACTTTTTGTCTTACAGCTTTCCAAACAGGACTGTTTATGGACGCATCGATCTCCCTGGCAAAGTTGACAAACCCGTCATACCCCTCGAACTCAACTGTCCTGTCATGGTTGAAATCGCAGAAGGCTACGCCCAGCTTGTAGGCAATGAACCGCTCCTTGACTCCAGCCACCATCAGGTCTGCTTCCTTTTTCACCAGCAACTCTGCCAGCTCCAGAGGATTTGCATCGTCCACGATCACGGTCCCGTCCTTGACCGAATAGCTGATCTGCTCATAATCGGCGCGCTTACCCGTCTGGGTGCCGATGATCACCACTTCCATACCCAGCTCCCTGAATCCTTTGATCAGGGTCAGAGCCTTGGCAGCACCACCCATATAGATGGCAGCCTTCTTACCGCTAAGTCGTTCACGGATTCGAGAGATCTCAGGCATGATCCTGGCAGTCTCTTCCCGTATAATATCTTCAGCGATCTGCTTCATCTCCTCATAACCAAAGAATTCAGCAGTCTGCCTGAGAGCTATGCTCAGATCTTCCATGCCAAAGAAGCTGATCTTGATAAATGGTATGTTGTACTGTTCTTGCATCCACTTGGCAAGGTAGGTCATGGACCCGCTGCACTGCACCAGGTTCAGGTGAGCACCCTGGATCTGTGATATGGCGTCTGCTGTGGAATCCCCGGTCATGGACACCATTACCTGGATGCCCATCCTCTCGAACAGGGGCTTGATGAGCCACACATCTCCTGCCACATTGAAATCACCCAGCAGGTTGATCCTGTATTCTGATGTGATCTCAGGTTCTTTTGTACCTATCAAAGTTTTAAGTGCACTACATGCTGCCTTATAACCGTCTTTTTTATTGCCTTTGAACCCTTCAGACTGCACAGGTATCACAGGGATGCTGTGTTTTGTGGTTGCAGCTTTGCACACAGCCTGCAGGTCATCCCCGATAATGCCCACGATACAGGTGGAATATACAAAGATCACAGGAGGATTGTACTTCTCAATAATCTCGTCAATGGCGTTGGTTAGCTTTTTCTCGCCACCGAATACCACATCAAGTTCTTTCATATCTGTGGTGAAACTTGTCCTATACGTTTCCATGCCGCTGGACAGGGCACCCCTGATGTCCCAGGTATAACTGGCACAGCCGATGGGACCATGTACCAGATGCACCGCATCAGTCACCGGGTTTAACACCACTCTTGCCCCTGAATACACACAGGCCCGCTGGCTCATAGCCCCTGCAATTGAGTTATTGTCACAGGCCAGGGGGACCGAAGTCCCCTTTTTGACCTGCTTTTGGGCAATATATGGTTGTCTTTCGTTTAACGTGTTCACTACATTCATGACTTGTGGCATGTCTTTCCACTCCTTGCTAATCTTTTACTGGATTACCTCTAGCACTGATGGGTCAGCATCCCTGTCCTTACGCTCAAGTAAGGTATTTCCTATCCACTCAATCAATCTGGCTGCCCCTGAATATCCCATAATAGGGAAATAGTGCAGGTTGGCCCGGTCCATGATGGGGAACCCTATCCTGATCAACGGAATATCCTCTGCTATGGCAATATGCTTTCCATATGTATTCCCGATCAGCATGTCAACAGGATCGTTCTTGATCTTCTGGTGCAGGGTGAACAGGTCAGCATTATCCAGCACCTGCGCACCAGGACTATCAGACCCGATCAATTCATAGGTCTCGTCTACAAATTGCTTGCTCTGGGTTCCTGACAATATAAATGCAGGTTCCATTCCCATTTCAAGGGTAATACTGGTCAGTCCCTGGATAATGTCCGGATCACCGAACATTGCTATCCTCTTTCCATGGAAGTGGGGGTGTGCATCGGTCATCATATCCACAACACGGCCCCGTTCATGTTCCAGTTCCCTGGGGATGGACACATCTGCCAGGTCTGCCGCGTTCATGATGAAGCGGTCAGTGTTCCTGATACCAATTGGTGTGGGACCGATAAATGCCGGCACCTTAAACTTCGTCTTAAGAGACTTCGCAGCAGCACCGCCTGCCATTCTACACATGGCAATAGTACCAAATGAATTTGCAGAATCCTCGATCTCGCCAATAGGTGTTCCTCCTTTAGGAAAATCTGATACCTCACCAGTTATGGGTGCATCGAACACGTCAGTTGTGTCAGGGAATACAATGTTGGATATGCCCATAATAGACAGTATCCGCTTGATCTCCCTGATATCTGCAGGTTCCACAAAACCCGGGATGATATTGAGCTTTCCATTGGGCTTGATCTTTTGGGCAAATTTTGTTACAAAAGCGTCCACCATCCTGTCATATCCTGTCAGGTGGGAGCCTACATAACTGGGCGTGGATGCTGCACATACCTTAATGGCCGGATCGATGAGTTCTTCCGCTTCAGCATCTTCTACTATGGCCTTTGCATCATCGCCAATAGTCTCAGCCACGCAAGTGGTGTGAACAGCTATGACATCCGGGTTATAGATAGTAGCAATATTGACCAGAGATTCTTTCAGGTTTGAAGCACCGCCAAACACAGCTGTACCTTCATAGAAGCTGCTGCTGGTAGCTAAGGTTGGTTCACGGTAATGCCTGGTCAGGCACATCCTCAGATATGACAAACACCCCTGTGACCCGTGGCTGTGAGGCATGCAGTTGTGCACACCCATGGCAGCGAATGTTGCACCTATAGGCATGCATATCTTTGCCGGGTTTATACAGGCAGCTTTTCGTTCTACTTCTTCCTTTGGAGTATAATCTAACATTTTTCAGACCTCCTATGCCGCCTTCCATGGCGGGGTTATAAATTTCCATGTAGGCGAATGTATTGCCATATCAATATCCCGTGCAAAGTTTAGCACACCGGAAAACCCGGTATATCTGCCACTATAATCGTAGGAGTGTATCTGCCTGGACGGAATGCCCATCTTTTGCGCCCAGTATTTATCCTTTATACCTGAGCAGTAAATATCTGGCTTTAATTCATTGAGCATGAACTCGGCTTCATGGTGGTTCAGATCATCAACCACAATGGTGCCCTCCCTCAATTCAGGCATCATACCTTCGTAACTCATGAGACCGATGGTTTCCTTCAGCTCAGCCATTCGTTCAGGACTGATGGGCGGTTCAGCGTTTTCATCCTTCTCATACTGGATATCCTCTAGGATTGAACTGGAAGCCATTTTCTTGATCTGGGAGAGGATCTGACGCCCCTCATAATCATCCCTGTGCGCGAACTGGTACCCTGCCATGACCACATGCATGCCAAGGTCCTCGAACAGGTTGGTATAATGGTGACTCCTGGACCCGCCAGCATATATGAATGCAGTCTTTCCCTGGAGTTTTTTCCTGTAATAGTCCAGTTGTGGCTGTATCTTTCCCATTTCTTCCTCAATGATCTCCTCGGTTTTCCTTGTGATTTTTGGATCGTCAAAGTACTTTGCCATCTTTCTCAGTGTTTTGGCGGTCTGCTTGGTACCAATATAATTCACCTTCAACCAGGGAACACCGTATTTTTCTTCCATCATCCTGTTGGTGTAATTGATGGACCTGTGGCACAGCAGGATGCTCAGCTTTGCCTGATGTGCTTTTGCAATGTCATGGAAAGATGCATCCCCTGTCAGGGTGGAAACTATACGATAACCGATATTCTCCAGTAAGGGTTTAATTTCCCATAGGTCCCCGCCGATATTATATTCACCAAATATGTTGATATCGAATGGAGTAGGATCTTCCAGTTCCTCGGTACCTACCAGATGTTCCATTAATATATTGCTGGCAATGTGGTGTCCTGCTGACTGGCTGACACCCCTGTAGCCTTCGCACCGGGCCGCCATGACCTTGATGCCATGCTTTTTTTCAGCTTCCTGTGCAACGGTATCGATGTCGTCACCAATCAACCCAACGGGGCAGGTGGCAAAGATAGCGATGGCTCCGGGATTGAAGATCTTGACCACTTCATCAATAGCCTGTTTTAGCTTCTTCTCGCCTCCGAACACAACATCAGTCTCTTGCATATCAGTAGATACGCAATATTGCCCGTAATTGTCTTGTCCATCCACGGCTTTTGTGAAATTTCGCCGGGTGCCCCAGGTATAATAACCGCAACCTATGGGACCGTGGGTCAGGCAAACTATATCTTTAATAGGTCCAAACACCACACCCTTAGCTCCTGCATATGCACAGCCGCGGCTGGTTGCGATTCCAGGAATCACTTTTGTATTTGCTTCAATGTGATTCTCTATTTCGCAGCTTTTCACAGCCAAATGCTTGCGCCTGTTCTTAGCTACCTTCTCAGGATAGATCTTGAGCATATCATCAATGAGCTTCTCACTCTTTTCAACTGCAACAGAACTCATTCTATCATCACCTCTCTACCCACAGTTTCGTCCCCTTCTTCACCGGTACGGATCCGCATGGATTCAGTAATCTCTGACACAAAGATTTTTCCATCACCGGCATGCCCGGTCTGGTTTATGGCTATGATCTTTTCTATCACATTTTTTGCAGCCTTGTCATCCACTACAATGGTGAACATGCGCTTTGGAATAAAACGAATGCAATTCTTTGAGTCAATTTCTTCCTGGTCAGACAGAGGTGGATCGAACTCATAGCACAGACCCTTCTGCTTTCCGCGTCCCATGACCACCCTGACAGTGAACGAAGGATACCCGCAGCCGAGGAGCACATCCTTGGTCTTCTGTACCTTGTTCATTCTGATGATGGCTGTAATTTCCTTCATTGTTCATCTCTCCTGTACGTTTTCGTCCAGGATTATAATCCTGATTCGCCTGTACGGATGGTGTATGCTTCTTCCATAGAGCTTACGAAGATCTTGCCGTCTCCATATTTTCCAGTATATGCGGATTGTTTAATGGTCTCTATCACTTTCGATTTATCTTCATCCTTAACCACAAGCATAAGCATAGTCTTGGGAAGTTCATCATACTGAATTTCTGCTGTATGGATACCCTTCTGCTTCCCCCTTCCAAAAACTTCCATTTTTGTAAGTGAGACAAATCCTGCTTTTTCAAGACTGTCAACCACTTCAGCTTCTTTTGACGGGCGTACTATTGCTCGTATCATCTGCATTTTTCATCCTCCTTATAATTCAACAATTCCAAACTCCAGCATCATGGATTCCAGATCTTCCATTTCCATTGGTTGGGGTACTACGAACTTTGTATTGTTCTCGATGTTCTTTGCCAGGGTCAGGTATTCATTTGCCTGGTTTGATCCGGGATCAAATTCTATCACAGTCTTTCTATTGATCTCGGCCCGCTGGACCAGGTTGTCCCTGGGTATAAAGTGTATGAGATGGCTGCCCAGCCTTTGCGCGAATTTTTCAAGCAGTTCCTTTTCTCCGTCAACCTTTCTGCTGTTGCAGATTATACCGCCTAGGCGTGCACCGCCTTTTGCGAACTTGGCAATACCTTTGCAGATATTGTTGGCTGCATAAATGGCCATGAGTTCACCACTGGCCACGATGTATATTTCCTTGGCCTTGCCTTCTCTGATAGGCATGGCAAAACCTCCACATACCACATCACCCAGGACATCATAGAATACGTAATCCAGATCATCTGTGTATGCTCCCAGATTTTCTAATAGGTTGATAGAAGTGATGATACCTCTTCCAGCACAACCTACGCCCGGTTCCGGACCGCCTGATTCCACGCACTTGATGTGGCCGAACCCATCCTGCAGCAGGACATCAAGTTCAACACTTTCGTCATCCCCCTCACTCCGCAGGGTGTCCAGCACAGTCTTCTGATTCATTCCCCCCAATAGCATCCTGGTAGAATCTGCTTTTGGGTCGCAGCCTACCAGAAGTACCTTCTTGCCCAGTGTTGAGAGGGCTGCCGTTAAATTTTGTGTGGTAGTGGACTTACCGATTCCACCTTTTCCATATATTGCTACTTGCCTCATTTATTCTGTCTCCAATATCCGTCATATTTATATTATTTATACAACGGCATCCTACTGTATACTTAATAATATATAAACTTAACTCCAATATTTGGAATTGAATGTGCGGATAAGCACTGATAAATTTGAAAAAAATCGTCAACCGATGCACATAAAAAATATATTTGAAGATATTATAAATCGGACATGAAATCCAGATACTTTTTTTTCATTCTAAAACAATTTATCCATATCTCCATAATCCATTACAGCATATACCGGGTGTGTAGTTACGTCCACCCCGGTTTCCAGTACTGCTGCCAAAGGATTTACCCCTGCATAGATGGGTATGCCGATCCTACCGGGACTGATAGGGGCGGATAAAACCGTTTCTCCGGCATGGATGTGTTCGATCACCCCGCCGATATCGGCCTTGTTCAGACTTTCAATTACTTCCATGATCCTGCTTTGGGCGATTATGGGGGCCTCCCGCAGATTAGCAAGCAGATGGCCGCAGTTATTTTCTAATATCCCGTTTATATTTGTCATTTTCTTTGACATAAATATCTTTATGGGATCCAGGGAGGTTCCTGTATATGAGATTAAATCAGTAAAACGAGTTGGAATCCCTTTGTCAAATTGAACGATGCCCCCGTATTTTGTCTCGATGGGTATCCCTTTTTTCAATAGAACCCCATCTATTGTGATGGAACAAATAGTCGATAGACCCACAGAACCTGGTTGTATCGTTACATTGGATACTTTTTCACCCTCTTCAAAAATGTGGTGTTTAGGGCTGACTGCATAGCCTTTTTGAACCACGGATCTCATAAGTTCAATATTTTTTTCAAAATCATCTTTATCCATTATGGACAGGTTGATAATTATATCTCCTTTTTTTGTTTCAGGGTCAAAGGTAGTTTTGTATACAAGTTCATTTATCTGGCTTATAACAAAACCCATGCGATCGCCCACAAGCGCATTGTCTATTTCGTCAATCCCATTTTCTGTTATGACCCTTCCGGAATACCCGACCCTTTTAGTCAATCCGCTGACATCCATCATCTTCAGGTGGTATCTTACACCCCTTTCTCCTATGGAATATCCCCTGCTGTCCAGTTTATCAGCAATTATCCTTGCCCCTAATGGGGAGTCGTTTTCATTCAAGATCTTTAATATCTCTATTAATATCCTCTGAGTGGAATCTGCCATGATTGTAAATCCTGTCCTCTGATAATGAATTAAATATAAGTCGGTAATTTAGTGTAGATTTAATTACTTAAATAATTTGCTATAGCTCCTTTGGAGACTCTCAATTTGAGGATTTTTTGTTTTTAAAAAAAATTGCGTTAAATGTCAGAAAATATGGGTTTTGTACAAAAAATCTTAATGTGGATACAAGAAAAACAGATATTTTCACATGAGAGGAAAAGTAATAAGCAAAGAGTCTTAGGGAGGCTTCTCTTCAATTCAGGTTTAAGTTATAAGAAAGCCTGTTCTTTTGCAAATGCCATTCACGAAGCAGTCAGGAAATGGTATTAAAAAGGAAAGGAATTATTGAGGAATCAACGGAAAAAAAATAAACGAAAATGGATCGCAATTGATGAAAAATATATTTATCAGAGGCGGTGATACCTTTATGTCCAGCTTTCGCAGCATGCCTCATCAAGTTTCTTTTTCAGGTATTTGATATTGCTTTCCAAGTGTGCTACAAGGATTTTTTTGATGTATGTTGTCCTATCTTCGTCTCCCTGATTGATTTCGATTTCA
>JACUTQ010000055.1 GCA_014859725.1 Methanosarcinales archaeon
AACCTCGGGGCTATTACCCCAACAAGAGGTGCGCTATGGGCTCTACTCGACATTTGCGGCATTGTATCTGCGTTTATCCACGTTCAACGGCGGTTTATATTTTAGTGAATGTTATTTAGCAAACTGTAATTCATATTGACGTATGTACTGTGTATCTACACAAATCTTTTGGTTAAATATACCAACTTATTTATTGGCAGTCCCTTCGAATTATCAGTGAGGAATTTGAAGGTAGTGGAAAGGAGAAAATTATGAAAGCAGTCTATGATCCCGAAACAGATACTCTTACTTTAATTCTAAGGGATATGCCAATTGCAGAAAGCGATGAGATAAAAGAAGGTCTGATTATCGATTATAGTGAAGATAATAAGATTGTATCAATGGAAATGCTTGATGCATCTGAAAACGTAGCCGAACCTCAAGCTTTTTCCTATGAGATTAAAGGTCGAAAGGCTACTGCATGATTTATTTTCAATCACAAAATGCACGTTCATTAGCATGTATCTGCTGATGATATTGAACGATACAGCCCCCCCATCCCTTCTTCGGTTCTCCTACCGCTCCTCGTCCTGTGCTGACACCTGGTCACGCTCTCTGTTTTCCGGTGTCCGGACTTCTACAATTTGGATCCGCAGCAGTTATAATCTACTACCACGAAAGAAAAGGACTTTGCAGGATATAACAGGTTTAATAAAAACAGAGGGAGATGCGGTAGAATCTAAGAAAATAGTCCAGAAGGGCTATAAATGACATTCGTAGACTCATCATACTTCATTGCCATTGCTAGAGAGAAGGATAGATGGCACAAAGATGCTTTAAAACTTGTTGATAAGACAAATGATTCTATGATGATATCTGACTTCATTATTAGCGAAAGTGTTACACTGGTGGGATCGCTGGAAGGAGGGAAGGCAGGCAGGATACTTTATGAATATTTCATAGATAACTGCAAAATATACTTTATGGATGATGAAATACTTTCAAAAGCGATGGATTCTTTTCTAAAGTATGATGGTTCGTTATCACTGGCTGATGCTACATCTGTTGAAGTGATGAAAAAACATAGAATAAAAAAGATACTCTCCTTTGACAGTGATTTTGATAAAATAAAAGAAATTGACAGAATACATTAACAATACTACTGAACTTTCAAATGCTCTTTTCCTGCCTGTGTCGTCTTCCTACCCTGGGGAGTACGTTGAATAAAACCGATCTGAATTAGATACGGCTCATACACATCTTCAATAGTCCGGACCTCTTCCCCCACTGAAATTGCAATGGTCTTCAAACCCACTGGTCCACCTTCGAAATCATCTGTTATTATACTAATTATGCGCCTGTCAAGTTCATCCAGGCCAAGTTTGTCTATACCCAGCAAAGTCAGTGCATCATCAGCAACGTCCTGAGTTATCGTCCCATCGGCCCTGACAAGTGCAAAATCCCTTGCACGCCTCAGTAACCTGTTAACAATTCTGGGCGTTCCACGGCCGCGTTTAGCAATTTCAATAGTCCCATCCTGGGTTATGGGAATACGCAGGATCGAAGCACTTCGATGCGCCACCTCCACAAGTTCATCTATAGTGTAATGATTTAGCCTGAAAGTAATGCCAAATCTATCCCTGAGCGGTGAACTCAGAAGTCCTATCTTTGTGGTTGCACCAATAAGAGTAAAATGTTCCAGGTTGAGTTTTATTGACCTGGCACTTGCTCCCTCACCTATCATCACATCTATTTCCAGATCCTCCATTGCAGGGTACAGGATCTCTTCAATAATTGAATTCATGCGATGGATCTCATCAATAAAGAATACATCTCCTCGTTTGAGTGAAGTAAGTATTGCAGCGAGATCTCCGGCCTTTTCCAGAATTGGTCCTGAAGTACTTTTTATCCCCACACCCATCTCATTTGCAATAATATGTGCCATTGTGGTTTTTCCAAGACCTGGTGGTCCTGAAAATAAGATATGGTCCAGTGGTTCTCCCCGTCTTTTTGAGGCTTCAATAGCAATTTGTATGGATTCCCGGATGACATTTTGCCCAATGAACTCATCAAGTCGTAAGGGACGAATAGTAGTATCTTCCTTTTCATAATCCTTCTCTAAAGGAGATATGATTCTTTCTTCCATGTTTACTCTTCAACCTCTTTTAATCTTAAAAGTGCTGCCTTGATTAATACTTCGATTGAAGTGTCTTGAACTTCAGCAGATACAGCCTCTACAGCTTCCCTGGATTCTCTTTGTTGAAAGCCTAATGATACAAGAGCACTAACTGCATCATAATTGATGTTACTTATGGTGGGAATATACCCTTGCATTTTATTTTTCATCTTATCCTTCAATTCCAGAATTAATCTCTGAGCATTTTTCTTACCAATTCCTGAAATATTAGTAAGGACTTTTTCATCCTCATTGATTATAGCACATGCGAAATCCTCTATTTTTATTTCGGAAAGGATTTTCATCGCTATCTGGGGTCCGACTCCTGCAACGTTAATAATTAATTTGAACATCTCAAGTTCGGTTGTATTCATGAATCCATAGAGGTTGAGCGCATCCTCCCTGACATTAAGATACGTGAAAAGTTTTACATCTGATTTTGCTTTTTTTCTAAGTTCCTGTAATGCAGGTCGTGAAACATTAACATGGTATCCGATACCTCCTACATCAATTATGACAAAACCTTCACCACATTGCGCAATTTCGCCAAATAGATGTGAAATCATATCATCATCTCATTATATGTATATGACATAAAGCAATCGAAAGACCATCAGCCGCATCATCAGGTCGGGGAAGTTCGTCAAGACCCAGAATCCTTGTTATCATCTCCTGCATCTGTAGTTTATCCGCATTTCCGGTACCTGTTATAGCCTGCTTGATTTGAGCCGGTGTATATTCAAATACAGGTATTTGTTTCTGTTGTGCCGCAAGTAATATCACACCTCTTGCTTCACTTACCCTCATTGCAGAGGTGACATTTTTATTGAAAAAAAGTTTTTCAATAGCGACAGTTTGCGGATTATACTTCTCAAAAAGTGCATTGGTCTCGTTATAGATCTCCAGTAGGCGCTCAGATGTGTTTTTTTCAGCAGATGTTCGAATACATCCATAACTTACAGGGATAATTTTTTCGTCTCTTTTTTGTATGACTCCAAAACCCACGGTTGCAAGTCCTGGATCGATTCCGATAATGATCATGGTGTTTTCACGCCGATTATTAGCTTTCGTATTTTTCGATATACTTCCAAATTTCTACATCGGTTTTTGGCATATTACCTTCATAAAATGTCTTTATCCATTGTAAAAACCCAATTCCACTTGGACTTCTGTGTTGCTTCACAAGTTTGATTAAAAGTCTAACACATGAAATAATCTCCCCATAAGTATAACTCCTTTCTCCCTCAATTCTGTTAAGCATTAATTGGCCTTTCACGGATCTTGAGATGGTATATGCAAGCGAACCTTTCTTTTGACCATCGAAATCTTTTTTGAGCTTATTGTACGAAGATAACACTTTTTTATCTTTAAGAGCGGGATTCTCCTGCCACATAAATAAAACTACGGCTTCTATACTGGCAAATATTTCATGATAATCGGCTATATCCTCAATAGCCACTTTTCCGTCACCTTTTTCGACCAATTCTGCTAATGGTCGATTTACATCACCCTCTGTAATCTCCATATATTTTCATCGTCCTTTTTCACTTCATAAGTGCCAACCTCTGATTAATTTCATCAAGGTCAAAGTATTCAGGATCAAAATCATAATCCAGCCATTCCACCATTTCTTCATGCTCGGGATGTTGCGGATTTTTGAGGATTTCAAGGAGTTCATCATATCCATAAGCCCCGCCGCAATCTTCCGGAGGGCAGGCACGTTTACCCTTGAGGCAGACCGGATAGTGTTTATCAGCATCCAGAGGGAGGATTTTTTCAACCAGGATTATGTGATGCCAGGAATCTCCAAAATCGTATTCATAGATGAATTTTATATTTTCCTCAACGACCACCTGGCTTAATGTTACTGATTTTTCATCGTTTACTTCAAACATATCAGTCGGATCAGGTTCACTATATGTTATTCCATCTATGGTAAACTGATGAAGGTGATAATCGTCCCACCCCATCACTTCCTGAATAATGAAATGAAGTCTATATAATGAAATATCGCTTTTAACCTGTATTCGTCTCCAGATGGGAGGTTTTATCTCATCAAGTGTAACTTTTATCTGGTAGATGTGAATATCTTCATTCTTTTTCTTTTTTGGCATGACCATCACCAATTACTTCTTGAATAATGTCCTGTTAATCGTTTATTAGATTTACGATCATAATGTTTATGGTGCAAAAAATGGATTCATTTCTTCTCTCAGAAATATGATTGCTTTACATGGAACCTGGAAACCGTCAGAAACAATAGATGAATGGGGAGATTTCTTCATATGGGGTGAGTCTTCAACAGCTTCCACCATAAAACGCAGGGGCCGCCCTCCAAAATTTTCTGCCAGTAAACCCCGGCCTCATCCATTTCAGGCTGCACACGAAGACCTGAAGATGGTGATAGAACTCCTGGAAATTATCAATGGCAGTATTATCAGTACAAAGACGCGCATGGATGAAGTGCTAATATCACTTCCTACATTATCCAGATCGCCCCAGGTTTCACCGGATTTACTAATAGATGAAGGTGTTGAGGAGATAGAAGAGCCAGTGGGTTTAATCCCATGGAAAATAGAAGGTCTAAGCATCCCTCCCGAGGATGCAATAACATTACTTAGCTCACTCTCAGGAGCATGGACAGAACATGACAGTACAGTCATAGGAACCGATTTGAAGTTCTGGAGTAACGTTTCTAAATTTACACTGGAATTGTTGTCAA
Organism: Methanosarcinales archaeon; assembly: GCA_014859725.1. Lineage (NCBI taxonomy): Archaea > Methanobacteriati > Methanobacteriota > Methanomicrobia > Methanosarcinales > Methanosarcinales archaeon. Next base: position 4,878 of record JACUTQ010000055.1, read on the forward strand.
AACAGCATTTTGTACCCGGCATAGTTATTTCTGAGAACGGGAAGGTATTGCCCCGATGGCAATATATATTAAATGACGAAGACGACAGGAGGCACTTTTTAATGCTTACGAACTCAATGCCCCCTGTTTGCAGGGCACTCTTCCAGAATAAGATCCAAAATGTCCAGGAGGCTTTCTTATCAGATTTTCTCAATAGTGCAATTAATGGCTGTATCAGGAACTGGATGTCAAATTCAGAAATCAAATCAAAAAAACCCGGCATCTCTGAAGTATGGTTACGATCTCTGACAACCGGAGAACCGATACAAGTCCATAAGTCAATTCTTAAAAACCTTTCAAAAGGATTACAATCATGGGAAGCCCCGATACACGAAATTGAAAAATCAGGATTTCGTACATCTTTCCGTCTTGAGCCCCCAAATGAGGAGGAACCGGATTACTGGAACCTACGATATTTTCTACAGGCTCTGGATGACCCAAGCCTCCTTGTACCTGCTGAAAAAGTATGGAAAGAATCAAAAGACAGACTTCATTTCCTTAATCGTAAATTCGACCAGCCACAGGAAAAGCTTCTTGAGGATCTCGGGAAAGCCTCAAGGCTATACTCTCCCATCGAGGATAGCCTCCATTCTCCAAGACCCACTTCTGCACAGCTTAACACGCAGCAGGCATATACATTTTTAAAAGAAGCTGTTCCCTTGTTTTCAGAGAGCGGATTCGGGGTCCTTATTCCTCCCTGGTGGAAAAAGGGGGAATCAGGTTCGAAGCTTGGCGTAACATTAAATGTCAAGCCAAAGCAGGATCCTAAAACCAGTAAAGGATTGTTCGGTTTTAACTCAATAATCCAGTACGACTGGAAGCTTGCTCTTGGCAGTGAGCCTATAAGTGAAGAGGAATTTGAGAATCTTGTAAACCTAAAAGAGCCGCTTGTACGCATTAGGGGAGAATGGGTCGAGGTCAAAAATGAAGATATCGCAGCTGCTATTAAGTTCTTTAAATCTGGAAAATCAGGTGAGATGAAACTGGATGAAGCCCTCAGGCTGAGCGCCGGACTGGGAGAATCGGAAATAGGCCTTACAGTTGGTGGATTTAATGCAACGGGGGTGTTATCCGAGCTATTCGAGCGCTTATCAGGCAGAACCGGAATAGATGAATTAGCCCAGCCGGGTGATTTTCTTGGTGAGCTTCGACCTTATCAGGTCAGGGGCTTCTCGTGGCTTGCGTTTTTGCGCCAATACGGGCTGGGAGCATGTCTTGCTGATGATATGGGTCTTGGTAAGACGATACAACTTCTTGCCCTGCTCATAAAGGATAAAGAAGAGGGCATTAAAAAACCCACTCTTTTGATATGTCCTACCTCTGTAGTCGGGAACTGGTATCGAGAAGCGCAAAAGTTTGCACCATCCCTCAAGGTTATGGTACATCACGGCACAGCCCGGCTCAAGGAAAATAATTTCCTTTCTGAAGCTGTCAAATTCGACATGGTGATCAGCACCTATGCCCTTGCTTACCGGGATGAGGATATGTTCAACAATGTGGACTGGAGCGGAGTTGTGCTGGATGAAGCGCAGAACATCAAGAACCGGTTCACAAAGCAATCCCAGGCTGTCCGTAAAATAAAATCAGACTATCGAGTGGCTCTTACAGGCACACCTGTTGAGAACCGTTTATCAGAACTCTGGTCTATTATGGAGTTTTTAAATCCGGGTTACCTTGGCTCGGCAGAAGGTTTCAGGAGAAGTTTTGCACTGCCCATTGAACGCTATAATGACCAGGAGGCAGGCATGAAGCTTCGAAGTATTGTTTCGCCATTCATCCTTCGCCGCATGAAGACAGATCCTACGATCATAAAAGACCTTCCTGATAAAATTGAGACAAAAGTCCACTGCAACCTTACAAAGGAGCAGGGTACACTCTATGAGGCTGTTGTTAAAGACATGCTCAGAAAAATCGAGGGATCAGAAGGAATTGAAAGAAAGGGTATTGTATTATCGGCACTCACAAGGCTAAAACAGGTATGTAATCACCCGGCGCAGTTCCTGGATGATGGTTCGGTACTCCCGGAACGCTCAGGCAAGTTGAACCGTATTACTGAAATGATGGAAGAGGTGATTGCCGAAGATGATGCTGCGCTTGTCTTTACCCAGTTTTCCGTGATGGGAAACATGCTAAAAACGCATCTCCAGCATGTCTTTGGCCAGGAGGTGCTCTTTTTGCATGGTGGAGTATCCCAGAAAAAGAGGGACCAGATGGTCATGAGATTTTCAGAAAAACACGGGCCCAGGATATTCATACTTTCGCTTAAAGCAGGCGGGGTGGGTCTGAACCTCACCCGTGCCAGTCATGTGTTCCACTTTGATCGCTGGTGGAACCCGGCTGTTGAGAACCAGGCAACAGACCGTGCATTCAGGATCGGGCAGACTAAGAATGTGCAGGTTCACAAGTTTATGTGCGAAGGGACCCTTGAAGAAAGGATAGATGAAATGATAGAGGATAAAAAAGCACTTGCTGAGAATATCATAGGTGCTGGCGAGGGCTGGCTGACAGAGATGTCCACCGAGCAGTTGAAGGATTTATTTGCATTGAGGCAAGAATCAGTGATGGATGAATAATGGAATATACGGATAGTTGAATCATGGGCAGGTATGAAGACTTCTGGGGCGGCTATACTCCTTCAAAGCCAATACAAGTGGAAGGTGGTATCAAGGCCAAAAGCAAGAGGGGGAGTATCGGGGATACCTGGTGGTCAAAACGCTGGGTAAATGTCCTGGAATCCTTTGGCTGGAGCAACCGGCTTGAACGGGGCAGACGATATGCCAGAAAAGGCCAGGTGCTTGATTTTGAAATTTCAGCCGGAAAAGTGGAGGCAACGGTCCAGGGTTCGGTCAATAAACCTTATTTGGTCACTATTGAGATAAAACCTATCACTGAAAAGGCATGGGATCATGTAATAGAGGAGATGTCTCAAAAGGCGATATTTGCTGCTAAACTTCTTGCAGGCGAGATGCCTGATGATATTGAGGATGCATTTGAAGCAGCAGATGTGTCACTGTTCCCTATAAAGTCAAAAGATATAGCGACACACTGTTCATGCCCGGACAGTGCAAATCCCTGTAAACACATTGCCGCACTTTATTATATTTTGGCAGAAGAGTTTGATCGTGATCCTTTCATGATTTTTGAATTGCGGGGCCGGACAAAGGACGAAATTAGTTTATCTCTTCGCCAGAAGCGCTCGGGCGGAAACGAAAACCTGCCTGAACCAGAGGAACGTCCGGAGGGGGTCAAACAGAAGGAAGTTGCTTTATCCATGGATGATTTCTGGGTGGGGAGAATGAGCGAATCATTTTCAGTTACCATATCGCCGCCTGATGTTTCGGCAGCAGTTATCAAACTGCTGGGAACACCGCAATTCTGGGATAGCAAGGACGATTTTGTAGAGAAAATGGGCGGGTATTATGAAGAGATCAGTAGGCGCGCTATTGAGACTGCTTATGGTGAACAGAGAGGGGCGAAGAAGAAGACGAAATGAAACAAGGAGTCAGATCATCCAGGGGAAAGGGACATTTCCTTTCTTTTACTTTTTAAGAAACCGTCAGATTAAAGTGATTTGGATTCCAAGTATAATCTCGCACAGGTGACTTCGGAGGAAATGGTGAGCCATGTGGGTAAGGCTTACAGCGCACCTATATAGTCGCCCCACATTGAAGCCCTGTGCCACTGTATTGTCCTGACATCCACAGAAGAGCACTACATTTTGAGGTGTAAAAAGTGTTTTTCCACCTATCTATACAGGAGTTATTGAGTAAGCTGGAAGAGCTGGGGGATCAGGTTCCGATGGAGCTGGCTCAGGCTATTCTCGCGAAAGAACAGGACGCAGTGATACCGTTACGAGATGTCCTTCAAGCTAATGACTATTGGAAAGCCGAAAGCAATAAGAAGTGGATGCCTCTGCATGCTGTGAAATTGCTCGGTATGCTGGCAGACCCCAGGGCGATTCCCCAACTGGTCAATACATTAATTCTGGCTCATGAAGTGGAAGATGATTGGATCATGGAAGACCTGCCCACAGTATTCGGACGCATCGGTCCATTGGCAATTAATCCCCTCGAAGAGTTCATTCATACCCATGAAGGGGATTATAAATTCTGGTGGTCCCGCAGTGCTGCAGCGGATGGGCTGGTAGCTATAGCTATGAATCATCCTCACGAGCAGGAACGTATTCTCACTTTTCTTCATGGATTGTTTTCTAAAGATGACGATATGGAATTCCTGAGTTTTGCCGCAGGATCGCTTTTGGATTTGGGTGACCTGTCATCCTTCCATGTTCTGGAGGAGGCTTTAGATCGTGGGATTATTGATGAATATGTCATTAGCAGGGACGATCTGTTGATAGACAGGGAAAAACCTCATGGCATGTATGATAATGATCTGCTTTCCTTTTATTACCCCGAACAGGTCGCCACACGAAAAGCCAGATGGGATAAGGAAAAAGAAGAAAATGAGCGTTATACAGCCCAAAAACGTGAAAAACGAGAAAAATCCATAGCTATTGAGCTTAAACGATTGGAGACAGCAAATTTGTTGAACGAGCGCAATGTATTACCTATCAGCGGAAAAATAGGCCGCAACGAACCCTGTCCCTGTGGAAGCGGTAAAAAATTTAAGAAGTGCTGTGCTTCAATTATTAAAGCTCTTCCTGTCAAGCAGGTACTGGGTAATGGATTCTATTATAAAAGATGGGAATATCTGGAAAAAGCACAACCTTACGATCCAATATTGGTTCTTGAAAATCTAACATTTTTAGCGTCTGATGCTGAAAGAGATGGAGATTTAGCCGGGGCTCTGGAACTATTCAGGATCCTGGAACCTCTGGCAGCACAAGAGGGATTGCTGGGTGAATTGCTGCGCAATTTTGGATTCATTTTTTGTGACCACCCGGAACTTGGAGAGGAGGGGCTTAATATACTTCGCCAGCTCCAGTCCTTCTATAAAGATGAGGACCAGGAAGTCTGGACATTAGCCAGTATGGATGCGGCAGATTATCTGGGTCTCATGGGGAGAGAGGATGAGTGCAGGAATGAGTATACAAAACTCATGGAAGTGATGCCTGAGCACTCTTTCGTTCGGATAAGGTTTGCCCGCTTCCTGGAAAGAAGACAGTATCTTGATGAAGCTGTTGGATTATATGAGCAAGTGCTTCGAATGGGGGTCGATGAGAATGATCTGGAAATAGCAGCATTGGAACTGAGAGAATTAGCTGCCAGACACAACATTGAACTTGATGCATGGATTAAGGAAGCTATTGGGGATGTCCATGGCGTGGAATAGACAAATATGATTCATTTCGGCCAGTCTGCAGTTAGGTGTGAAAAAGATTAAAATATAATTTATTTTTAAATTGTGATAATAATGATGGTACCCTTCTAATAAAACCATCTAATGAGTCAATTAAGAAAATAACTGATAAATGCTCTCGATCCCGCCATAAAAGGGTGGGCAAATTACCATCGCAACATTGTCCCCAAGGAAACGTACCAAAGAAACGATTCTCCCAGCATGTTCTCCCGATGGTGGGAATTCTCATAAAAAATTAATTAATTATTATATTTTTTTCTTATTTCCTCAAGCACAAATGAGTCCCATTGTGCAATTTCCCAATTGCTGCCTCCCAGATTATCAATAGTTATTGAATCAATAGTTGCCCCTCTGAAATCCGTTTTTTCATCAAAAACAGCTCCTCTGAGATTTACCTGGCGCAGATTTGCTTCCTTCATACAGGCCCCGCCCATATATACACTCATGAGTCCAGCATTGTAAAGGTCAGCGTTTTGTAAATTGGCATTTGTTAAATCTGCCCGATATAATTCAGCATCTCTTAAATTTGTATTTTTTAATTTTGCACGTTTAAGATTAGCATACCATAATTTTGCATTGTTTAATTTTGCTCCAATAAAAATTGTACCTTCTAATATCGCTCCATTTAGTTTGGCTTGGGTAAATTTGGCATTTTCGCAATTGACACCACTAAGATTTGCTCTTTCTAGATTCATAAAACTTAAATTCATTCCTTTCAAACTTTCAATACCTGATAAATCTTTCTCGGCCAGGCTTTCTCTATTTTTTATAGCTTCACCAAGTTCTCCCCTGAATTCATCAAAATCTATGGTTTGGGACTCTTTCTCCTTTAAAGCAGGTTCTTCTTTTTCTTGCTGCTGAGCATGAGCTTGCAGCATAATATTTAATTCTTTTTCAAGTTCTTTGATTAATGATTTTAATTTTTGTGGGTCCTCACCTCTCAAAGCTTCTCTTGCATTTTCAACAATATCTTCAATTATCTTTTTTTGTTCTGGAAAAGTGTTGCCAAGTTCTTTTAGAGAAATCTCAGTTTCATTTATCAATGAAGAGGCCTGGTTTTGTAACTTGATTAATTCCTTTGGTTCAATTTTTCCGCCAGTGACACTGCCCAGGGAAATTACTTGCTCGATAATACTATTTATTCTCATTTCAGGAATTTCTTCAGATTTTATCAAATCTTCGTATTGATTTATATAATCATGAAACTGTGTTACAAGATTAGTCAGGGATTTATCACTTAGGAAATATTCAACTTGTTCTTTTTCTTCAGGTTGTTCTTTAAATTCTAAATAATCCAATGCCTGGAAAAGCACTGGTTTCAAAAGCAATTGATTCCTCTTTACAGAATCCCTGAATTCAGCATGTGTAAGGGTTATAATGGTCCATACCATCATTAGACCATTATAAATAACCAGTTCTGCTTCAGTTAGCCCTTTTTGAAGATTCATTGCTTCAACAATATTACGTTGAAGTTCAATAATATTAAAAAATCGTTTTATCTTTCGTGGATTGTTTTCTATTCCCTGTGTTATCAATTCAAGAAATTGTCCGTAAAATTCTGGATCCATGCCTTCCAGACTTGTGATGAATTGTTTTATATCGGAATCTTTTATTAGTGGGAGTTGGAACCTTAATTGAATAATTTTTTCCAGATAGTTCTCTCCAGTAAGAAGTATATCTCTCTTTTCCTTTTCGTCTGCATTTCCAATAATTTCCTTGTACTTTTTATTTATTATATATGAAATCACACGTTCATCAATTCCTAAAATAAATATGCAACCCTCAACATCTAGAAAAAGCTTAATTGCATCGAGAACTTCAAGGGCTTTTTCAGGAAGGGAGCGGTCCAGGTCATCAATGAAAATTACAACCCTTTTATTTTTATAATATTTCCTGATAATGTTTTGAAAATTATTGTGGAATTCTTCCATGAACTGAATTTTTTTTATGTTAACGGTTTTTTTCTCCCGCTGTATAGATTCTAGAATATTTATTATGGCTTCTTCGTTTGTACCTTTCTCTAATAATTTAGTAATATTACTCCCAATTACCGGTATTAATGAAAGGCTAAGCTTAAATGTCCCTTTGGCTGCTTTTCCCCAGTCAAAGTTTAGATTCCCAAGTTCTTCACGATTAACTTCGTGATATAAACTCGTCTGGAGGTCAGATAGTTCTTGATCCAACTTGATTTCATTTTCAGTTTTTTCTTCAACATTTTCAATATTGGTTTTTAACTCTTGCAGAACTCGCATTAACAAAGCGCGTCGGATCGAATCCTCTTTATCGAACTTCCATGCATTGAACCAAATGGTTTGGACAGGGTATTCATTATCTTTTTTGATAATTTTATTCTCCAGAGTCCTCATTAGGCTGGTTTTCCCACTTCCCCAGTCTCCTATTATGCCAATAACAAGAGGTGTACCAGTATTTCTCCCCTGGATAATACCTGCTATGGCTTCTGCATATGCATCAAAATTGAAAAATTTTGCTTCTGATATAGGATAATCGTTAAGAATCCGGATTTGATTAATTGTATTACTCTCCCCAGTTAAAATTTATTATATTATTTCTAGGATTTAAGGTATAAATATTTTGGGACCAGTATAGATTTGGGGCACAAAAAATCGATCAAAAATATCC
>JACUTQ010000056.1 GCA_014859725.1 Methanosarcinales archaeon
GAAATTATTTCTTCCCTGTTCTTTCCTATGGTTTCGAGTGTTCTGAAGAGTGTCCGTTCTTCGAAGGTCTTAAGGTTAAAGGTTTCAAGGACTTCACCTCGATTTATCCATCCACTGGCCTTACTTATGCTGAGATTTTCTGTCAGCTTGTAACTTAGAAGAGCTTGGATGAGAGAGTTTAGGTCTCTTCCTTTCTTTTTGTATTTCTCAAAAACACCTGAAAAGGTTAATTTTTCATATTTGTTTTTTACAGCAAGAATGGTTCCAATAGGAAAGCATATATTCTCATTTGGGATTATTTCATCTGTCCTTAGTTTCGTTTGGTATGTCATTAATAACAAACATGCTAAGGACAATATTATTATTTATCTGTCAAAGTCAGGTCATAACGAGAGGGGCGTATCTCATCGTTGCTTATGAGATTGGGAAACGAACAAAAAAAACATGTGAAAAATTATACTAAAACTGAGACTCCTGCAATGTTGGAAGGATTAGCTGATCATCAATGGAATTGGGAGCAATTTTTTTATTTTCCATTAAGTATCCTAAATTGTGACACACCCCAATATTTCATATATTCTTATTCAATTAATAAACATCATTTATGTAAGTTAACCGCATTATTCGCATACAAGGTGATCTTGAAAAATGGCAATCCATCCAATCGAATATCGTTACGGTACTCCTGAGATGAAGTATGTCTGGAGTGAAGAATCAAAACTTAATAAACTTCTCCAGGTTGAAGCTGCACTGGCAAAAGCAGAAGCAGATGTTGGCATGATACCGATAAAAGCGGCTAAGAAAATAGCTGAAAGCATAAATAGCGTCAAACTTGGAAGGGTCAATGAGATAGAAGACGAGATCAACCATGATATGATGGCAGTGGTACTGGCTCTGTCCGAACAGTGCGGGGATGCTGAGAAATGGGTACATTTCGGTGCCACCTCAAATGATATCCTGGATACACAGGTGGCTCTGCAGATCAGGGACAGCATCAAATTGTTGCGCCAAAAAGCCATTTCTGTCAGGGACGCTTTGGTTAATAAAGCTGAGGAGCATAAAAACACCGTATGCGTGGGCAGGACCCACGGCCAGATCGGTGTACCTACAACTTACGGTCTGCGTTTTGCAGTGTGGGCCAGCGAAATGGACCGGCATCTAATCCGGCTGGACGAACTTGAACCGCGTGCAGCGGTAGGTCAAATGACCGGTGCCGTGGGTACACAGGCTGCTTTCGGGCAGGATGGAATTGAGATCCAGCGCAGGGTAATGGAATATCTGGACCTGGGAAGCGTAGAGGTCTCCACCCAGATCATACAGCGGGATCGGCATGCTGAATTTGTTATGTGGATGGCCAATACTGCCACCACTCTTGATAAGATATGTGTGGAATTGCGCAGTCTCCAGCGCAGCGAGATCGCTGAAGTGGAAGAGAGTTTCGGTAAAAAACAGGTGGGTTCGTCCACAATGCCCCACAAGCGCAATCCCATTAAGAGCGAGCAGGTATGCGGACTGGCCCGAATTATCAGGGGAATGGTAGAACCTGAACTGCTCAATAATACCTTGTGGGATGAGCGGGATTTGACCAATAGTTCAAGTGAGAGGATCATCTTCCCTGAGACCTGTGTACTGACTGATCATATCCTGAAGCTTACAGAAGGTATTGTCACGAATCTGAGGTTCTATCCCGAGAACATCAAGCGCAACCTGAATCTGTTGAATGGTCTTAATATGGGCGAAGCTGTGATGATCGAACTGGCCAAACGGGGTGTGGGCAGGCAGGAGGCCCACGAGATCGTGAGGGTGTGTGCCATGGAGGCCCACGAAACAGGTAGGCATATGAAGGATGTGTTGATGTCAAAGGTTGAGGTGACCCAATATATCAGTCCGGAGGAAATTGAAGAGATCATGGACCCGGAAAAATATATAGGGACAGCAGTGGAGCAGGTTGAAGCTGTGGTAGAGAGAATAAGAAATAAATTATAAATTATTATAAATCTTTTTTTCCATCCTCTGCTTCCATAGTTTGGATTATTCTAATGAAATAATCTATAAATAATGTAAAAAAATGCTTTTTTTTTGATTTTGAATGATAATGAACTATTATTTAGCATTATAAAAGGTTATGAACTTTTATAGAGTTTTTAATATTTTAAAAACAGTAACTATGTTTATTTAATTGAACATTTTATTAGTCCATACAAGTCTTTCAAAATATGATTGGAGGTGAAAAAGTATGAAAATAAGAACAATTTTGGGTATACTGCTGGTCCTTGCGTTAGTGTTGGGTTCTACAGGAATTGCTGTTGCTGATTGTCCAAATCCAGACTGTCCAAATCCGGACTGTCCAAATCCAGACTGTCCAAATCCAGACTGTATACCAAATGAATATGAACATAAGTATTTAGACCGAGGACCTCATCGTAGTAGGTAAGATTAAAAGCGTGGTATAACCACGCACTTTTTTTTACCAATAAATTGTTTAGTAAGACCAGATTCATCTGGCTGAGAAATCCAGCAGATTATCTGAGAGTGAGAAGGTCAGACATTCTATAAAAATAACAGTTATCTATTAATTACTCTGCTTGCTAAGTTTTCATTCCTATTTCCCGCATCTTAGATAAGAGTCCTGCTTCTGGATATATATTTTCAATTCCTCGACCAAATCACAATAATGAACCAAAACACTTAATATTTAGGTTTATTTTTTAAATATGAAGTATTATGAAGCTTATTAAACATTTTTGCACTATTTAATGCATTAAAAATTAAATAAACATGAAGAGTGCTTATATAATTTAAATCTGTTAGTAGTAAATACCAAAAAAGTAGACGATCAAGAAATAGCGGGTAGGGGAGTGGGGTAAATAAATATTCTCCTCCCGCAATTTTTTAAATCATGAAGAAACTGAGCATGTGGTAAACCTATTGATATATTTTATTATTTGATTTTTAGGAAATGGGAGGATTTCTATCATGAGGGTTTTTTATTATTGCTGATACTCATGTTTTTTTCGGGTTGTGTATCTCAGGAAAACATCCTGATTGAAAAAGAAACTCCAATTGATGATGAAACCATTGAGGAGGAAATCATAATGGAAACGTTATCCATTTATTCAGATGTATTCGAGGATGGAGCCACTTTATCATCTACATATACCTGTGATGGGGATGACATATCTCCTGCCATTTCATGGGAAGGAGTCCCTGCTGGCACTGCATCCATGGCTCTTATAATGGACGATCCGGATGCACCAGGCAGAACATTCGTCCACTGGGTGATCTATAATATACCAGCCCGAAGTGGCGGACTTCCATCAGGAGTGGCTAAGAATAATACTCTGGATGACGGCTCGCTTCAGGGAAAGAATGACTTTGCCAAGATTGGTTACAGCGGCCCGGGGGGGAGATCATGGGCAAGTACGGGCGGTAATTTATTTCTCTGAGGAGAAAAGCGGGATTATTTCAAAGAGCCTTTCTCTGTGTCCCATGAGGAAAACAACATCGTCTTCATTGAGTTTTTCTTCTCCCTGGGGATTATTGATAATTTCATTTCCTCTCTTAATGGCAAGAGCAGTAAATCCGCATTTTTTTCTGAGTTCAAGTTCAGCCAGTGTCTTACCTGCTACTGCTGATCCGGATTTGACACTCAATGTCTCAATCTCAATATCGGTTAAGTGATTTTTAAGGTCATCAATGGACCTGGGTTTATGATAAATGTCCCTGAACATCTCATAACCGTCCATGCGTACAATTTCCACGTTCTTCTGGATCTCATCCATGGGGATAAGATACTTTGAAAGTACCCGGGAAAATATTTCAATGGACGTTTCGAACTCCTCGGGAATGACCTCATCAGCACCCAGCTTATACAGTTCTTTCAATTCACTGATATAGCGTATACGTGCTATTATATAGATGGCAGGATTGAGTTTTCGTGCCGTTTCAACCATCATCCTGGTATGTGCGGCATCAGATATTGCCACTACCATCACCCTGGCTTTGTTTATATTTGTCTGTTTGAGGACTTCTTCCTTTGAAGCATCACCATAAATTATCGGTGTACCTTTGCTTTTTTCAGAAATTACCGTCTCCGGGTTCATCTCAACCACTATATAAGGAATTTTTATTGTAGATAGGACCCTTGAAAGATTTCGTCCGTTCATGCCATAACCTGCAATGACCACATGGTTTTCAAGTGCAACATCCGGGTGAGTTTCCTCAATTCTATTGCTAAAAAATGGTAGGTTCATTCGGGAAATCCTCTCTTCAATGGATGGCCCGGACTGGATCATAAAGGGTGTGTTCATCATAGTCAGGATAGCAGAAGCCAGGAACAACTGATAGATTCCATTATCAAGCAGTCCTGTCTGCAAACCGATTAATGAGAGCACAAATGAGAACTCACCGATCTGGGCAAGAGCAAGTCCTACCAAAATAGCAGTATGCATGGGATATCCCAACAGAGCTGAAGTAGAGAAGCTCAATATGAATTTAATAACAATAATAGAGAAGACCACCAGAAGAATAATTGGAACATTATCCAGTACAAATCTCATATCCAGGAGCATACCTATGGAAATAAAGAACAGACTGTTGAAGATATCTCTCAGGGGCAGGATTTCACTCAATGCCTGATGGGAGAATTCCGATTCTGAGATAATCAATCCAACGAGAAACGCACCGATGGCAAGAGAAAGCCCTGCCAACGATGTCAGCATAGCCGTGCCCAGACAGATCACTACTATTCCCAGGAGAAACAGTTCCCTGTTCCGGGTCTTAACAAGCTGGTATAATACGGCAGGTACCAGGAACCTTCCAGCCACCAGCACCAGACCGATCACAAATATGGCTGTCATAAAAGAGAGCACCATTCCCTTGAATGACGTCCCTGCAGTCCCGGCAAGGACCGGGACCAGTAAGATCATTAAGATTATACTCAGATCCTGAAAGATCAAAATGCTTATTGAGACCTTGCCATAAGGACTTTCCACTTCACCTCTTTCTGACAGGATCTTAAGCACTATGGCTGTACTGCTCAGGGCTACCATAAATCCAAGAAAGATTGCCAGACCCAGAGGTTGTCCTGCTGCCATTGCAATAACAGTAACGACTGCCGTTGTAAGTGAAACCTGCAAACCTCCCCCCATAATTACCAATCGTCTGGATTTAATGAGTTCTTTCAAAGAAAATTCAATCCCGATGGTGAATAAGAGCAAAATAACACCAATCTCGGCAAACAGTTCGATCAAAACCTGATCATTTACCAGCCCCAAAACAGAAGGACCGATCAGCACACCGGTAATAAGATATCCCACAATAGGAACTATGCGCAATTTATGAAATAAGAAGACAATTACTACTGATAGCCCAAAGATGATGGCAAAATCATTTAATACGTTAATAATCTCTGTCACATTATACTCTTTTCATGGCCGGAATTAAATAGACCATTGATATAATCATAGGGATCCACATCATTAGCCCTGGATCTGCAGCCGCCGTGGCAGTCCTCGATAAGAGCACACCGGGCGCAATCTAACTGGTACAGTCTTATTTATGTATTACCCTTATGACCAAAATCTTATTATATCGTCAAATCACACTAACAATCATTATGTGTTACAATATATATAATTGATAACATAAATGGCGATACTATTTATATTTGTTTAATATGAACCTCACAGGAGTAACAATACTTGCACATACCAGACGGACTTATTCCATTCCCGCAGTACATTATATATTGGTTACTTGTGCTGCCGCCTGTGTATCTTTCCCTTAAATGGGCCAGGCAGGAACTGGACGAGATGAAAACGCCACTGCTGGCAGTGCTGGCAGCCGGGATATTTGCCATCCAGGCCATTAATCTGCCTATTGGAATGGGTACCAGCGGGCATATGGTAGGGGCTGTGCTGGCTGCTATCATCCTGGGTTCCCCCTATGCTGGGCTACTATTGATCACACTTGTCCTGGTAGTACAGGCGTTCGTGTTCTATGACGGCGGAATTACCACACTGGGAGCCAACATATTTAATATGGGACTGGTAAGCAGCTGGTCCGGATATTATACATACCGCTGGCTGGAAGGCAGGCTGGGTACTGTAAAGGCCTCATTTGCCGGGGCCTGGGTGGGTCTGTTTCTTTCTGCGATTGTAGCAACGTTTCAAATATTTCTTGCAGGGGCATTTCCATTGGTTGAAGCACTCGTGGTTATGGGTACATTCCATGCAGTCATCGGTTTGGTAGGGGAGGGATTCATAACAGCCATTGTTGTAAAATCAATTATGGTATCCCGACCAGATATAATGAAGTTGGAACAACGAAAACCATTATCAAAAAACATGCAGTTGATAGGTATAGCCATTGTATTTATTTTAGCTATTGCAGCTCCATATATAGCATCCACAAATCCGGACGGACTGGAGCAAGCCATGATACACATCATGGGAGAGGAACAGGCAGCTAACCTGGAAACTTCCATCCAGTACAGTGCACCCATGGCTGATTATTCCATACCTGGCCTGGGGCGGGCCGGAGAGGTAGGAGCGGTAGCTATAGGAACATTGATTTTATTAGGAGTAGGTCTTCTGCTTGCAAAGTTAATTAGGACAAAACAGGATGTCCGTATCATGGATCTTGAGGAAAATGTGACTGGAAAAGGGACTGAAAATGAGAACGGCTGGGTGTCACAAGATAGGGATTGGGGTACACCCTATATTATAGAAACAAGGAACCTGGTGCATGGTTACCACAGCAGTTCAACCAAAGCCTTGAACGGTATCGATTTTTGCGTAAGATCTGGGGAGAGAATAGTGCTGCTTGGTGCCAACGGGGCTGGGAAATCCACATTGTTCAAACATTTGAACGGGATATTGAAACCCGCTTCCGGAGAGGTGCTTATTAAGGGGAAGTCCATCGATAAAACCAACATCAAGGAAGTGCGCAGGACAGTTGGTGTAGTATTCCAGGACCCTGATGACCAGATCTTCTCACCCACAGTAGCCCAGGATGTAGCTTTCGGACCCATGAACCTTGGACTACCAGAAAAAGAAATTAAACGCAGAGTAAAGAGAGCACTTGAGATGGTACGGCTTACAGGTTATGAGGACAGAGCTCCACACCATCTAAGCGGTGGAGAGAAGAAGCGCGTGGCCATTGCAGGTATCCTGGCTATGAAACCAGAGGTCCTTATATTGGATGAACCTACCACTGGCCTTGATCCGGGAGCGGCAGCCAGGCTTATGCGGCTTATAATGAAAATGAACAGTAATCTCGGTATTACAATAATTATTGCCACCCATGAAGTTGATCTTGTTCCCGATTTTGCCCAAAGGATATGTGTATTATCTGCTGGCAAGATCATAGGAGAAGGAACACCTGCAGAGATATTCAGCCGTCCGGATCTTATAGCGAAAACACATTTGAGACTTCCATTGGTAGCCCAGTTAATGGAGCAGCTAAGGGCGGCTGACCTTGATGTGGAAGTGGAACTTACCATTGACGGGGCAAAAAGTGAAATATTAAAAGCAGCAGGCCGGTAGCATGCACATCACCCTTACAGATATCGAACGTGAGGCTTACAAATCAAGCTTGCTCCATAACATGGATGGGCGCATCAAGATTATCATGACACTGGTAGTGATTATTTATGCGGTCAGTCTCCCCAGGCTTGATATTAATACCATTGAACGGCTGGGTATTGTGTGGTTGTATCTTGTAACTCTCTTGATCGTTGCCAGGTTGAATCCGGTCTATGCCGCAGCCAGGATAGCTATTGCACTGCCTTTCGGTCTGGGGATATCTGTACTGCAGCCTTTTATCAGGCAGCCATTCATCAAGGACTTTACTGTTATCTATTTACTGCCCCTTGACATTACTATAACAGAAGAAGGACTGTTATTTGGAAGCATTCTTTTTTCCAAATTCATGGTATGCGTCACGGCAGTGGTGCTGTTATCATCCACTACCCAGATGCAGGATATGGTATCAAGCGCACGGCGGCTGGGGCTTCCGGCAGAGATTACCTTGCTGTTTAGCATGATGGTGAGATACCTGTTTGTATTCTGGGGAATGCTGAAGCGCATCAGGACGGCCCAGAAGACCAGGTGTTTTGATATCTGGAACAAAAACGTTCCACGCAGATGGATACTTGAACAGATCGGGCATTCTATCAGTGCGCTATTCATAAGGTCATACGAGCAGGGTGAGCGCACGTACCAATCAATGCTGTGCCGGGCTTATTCGGCAGATTCACAGATATGTGTGGGTAAGCAGACTTTGGGATTTGGCGATTATATGGTGTTTTCGATTACGTTTGTTATGATTATTGGAGTGCAGATTTTTATTTAGCAAATATTTAAACCATGTAATATTATAGTTAATTCAATTCCTATCTCCTTTGAATAATCGATAGTTGCCTTTGCTCTGTGCGAACTGAAATTATCGAGGATAACAACAATCTTTTTAATCGGATTTTTCAATCTGATTTCATCCAAAGGAAATGCAGTCAAAGGATTTTATGAAAATGAAAAGCTGAAACTATAGTTTTATATCTATATGCTGAATAAACTTCGACATAAAATTAAAAAAATATGTGAACTAATAAAGATTGATATCCTAAAATTTGATATAAAAGAAGTTATAACAGAGGGAAAAAGACGAATTTAGGTGAGAAACTGACGAAGATGAATTAAAATGTAAAACCGGTTTTGCAGGATATATTTAACAACTATAGAGGATTGATATCTGAACCATCATTACCTAATAGAAATTCACTGAACTTTGGCTGGAATGTTGGGCATTTTTCTGCAGGTTTATTTGCCATTACGATTACTCCGAAGCAATCGCCTTTCAGTTTATCGATTGGTTCATAAAATCTGCAATAACTGCACGTAATTATTCTCATTGATCTGCCCCTAATTTATTATTACATTTAATCTATATATCTTCTTCCTAAAGGTCTGCTAAAATTACCATGAAAATGGTAATTATTCAGATAGAATATCCTCGATATATGAACGAAGTATTTCTGCCACACTCCAGGACTGGGAGATGCACCCTCCGGGTTCATGGGGATAATTCCCATCAAATATTTCAGAAATCGAGCCAATCCCTGCATCTGATAAATGTTCGTTCAGGGGCCGGAACATTTCTTTTGCAAAGATACGGCTTTCTGATGAATGGTGATTTACCCTACAAATGGCAGTCACAAATGGTCCAATCAGCCATGGCCACACTGTACCCTGATGATATGCACTATCTCGGGAATACGCATCTCCTGCATAATACTCCTGGTATTCCGGATGTTCTTTAGAAAGGGTACGTAGACCAAATGGGGTCAACTGTTCCCTTTGTACTACTTCAACAATGCTTTTTTCTTTATCTGGGGACAGCACAGAAAAGGGCAGCGAAACGGCAATGATCTGGTTAGGACGCACTGCCCCATCATGATCTCCATTTACATCTATTACATCATACAGGCATCCGATTTCTTTATTCCAGAATTTGGCATACCCAGTCATGGTGCGCCTTGCCAACTCCTCAAAGCGCTTAGTAACAAGAGTCAGTCCTGGGAGCGAGATCAGAGCATCTCTGCCCCAATCAGAAAACCAATGGTAACCTGCAATCACTGAGGCTGAATTTGTTGAGTTTCGATGCACAAGGAACGAATCAGATGCCCGTACCAATTTTAATGCAAATTCATCAATTATTTCAGAGTTGGTCAGCAACTCCTGTATTCGGTCAAGTTCATATTTACGAAAATATTCAATATTATGAGCATCTTGAAATTCTATGGATGCCACTAGATTGAACTTACTTTTTCCAGTTCTCACATCAATTGAAAAATAACCGGGATTATAATTATCTTCCAGATAAGGCTGGCCACGAAACCGGGTGCAATATCGCCATTGAGCCCCATTCAATGGAAATATGACATGGTAGCTCATGCGGAGTGCAAGGATTGTCATATTCTGCTTTACATCTGCGAATATATCGTTATTTATGCTAAGCAGATCGGGTCGGGCACCAGGGCAGAGTGAAGGGGAGAGGGGGCGGCATGAGAAACGAATAAGGGATAGTGCCAATGCTAATGATAAATAAGAATTAAGTAGTATTCTAACATATTGATTTAGAGGGGAGTTAGATATGGATGATACAACTAAGGAAAATCTAGAATTCTCCAGAGGACTTCAGGATATTGTTGCCAGTGTTACCCAGATCGGATATATTGATGGTCAGGCAGGAAAACTGGAGTACCGGGGATATGACATCAATGAACTGGCAGAACACTCGACCTATGAAGAGACTGTATTTCTGCTATTGTATGGAAAACTCCCAGATCAAGCAGAATTGTCATCCTTCAATGAAAAGCTCATTTCCTACAGACATGTAATAGAGGAAGTAATAAACAAATTAACCCAGCTTCCGTGTACCTGCCATCCCATGTCCATGCTCAGAACTGGAATATCGCATATGGAATGTATTGATGAGTTTTGCCTCACCCCTGCAGATATTCAAAGCAAGCAAGAGGCAGGGATTAAACTCATAGCCCAGATGCCTGTGCTTACAGCTGCCATATCACGAATACTGAATAATAAAGAACCGATTTACCCTGACCCCGGCCTTTCCCATGCTGCTAATTTCCTGTATATGCTTAAAGGTGAAAGAGCAGATCCCCTGGAAGAGAAGGTTATGGATGTATCACTCATAATTCAAGCAGATCATGGAATGAACGCATCTACCTTTGCGAGCCTGGTTGTAGCTGCTACTTTGAGCGATATACATTCGGCAATTACAGCAGGAATCGCTGCACTGAAAGGACCCTTGCATGGAGGGGCAAATGAAGAAGTCTTGAAGATGCTGCTGAATTTCCATTCTGTAGAAGAGGCAGAATATTATGTGGAAGACCTGGTAGCAAGGAATCTAAGGATAGTGGGTTTTGGCCACAGGGTGTATAAGACATATGATCCAAGAGCTATAATTCTCGAACAATATGCAAAGGATATCAGCCGGATCACAAACAATCAAGGACTATACGAGATCGCCCATACTATCGAAAAAAAGGTGTGGAAGGACTGGGTCATAAAGGTGTTTTCCCAAATGTAGATTTTTATTCTGGTCTAATATATTACAGTATGGGGATTGATACAATAATGTTCACCCCTATCTTTGCCGTCAGCCGAATTGCCGGCTGGGTGGCTAGGGTTATAGAATACCTGGAAGATAACAGGATATTCAGGCCGCTTGCTGTGTATGTAGGGCCAAGGGACCTGAAGTATGTGCCTGTTGAAGAGCGTGCTTAACAGCTTATTCTTGTTATGTCATCTGTCCAGATTAACCGAAATATCTATTATTTTCTTCACCTTTTCCCACGATTCTGTGATTAAAAAACTCTCTTCCATATTTTCCACCAATATAAATGAATTTTTTCTGTCATTACCGAAAAATAAATTAGTAAAATATATCATGTAAGCCGTACTATATGATGACATGGATACTAACAAACGGTATAAATGGTGGTTAAAAGCGCTCTCAGGAGCAGATGAAGTCCAAGCAAGACGTTTTGCCGGTGCAATAGCACTTGAAATTGGTTGGGGTGGAATTACAAAAGTGAGAGAACTAACAGGAATGTCCCATTCAACCATCAGTAAAGGGATAAAAGAAATCAAAACCTCAGAGAAACTTGAACTTCCAAAAAGACTTCGAGCACATGGCGGAGGAAGAAAAAAGGTAGAAGAAAAAGATCCTAGAATCATTATTGATCTTGAAAATATTATGGATGAAAATACTTCAGGTGATCCAATGAGTCTCCTAAAGTGGACAAATAAATCCACTTATAAGATTGCAGATGAACTGAGAAAGCTAGAACATAAAATCGATCCAGATACAGTAGGACGTATTTTGAAAGAAAACGATTACTCACTTCAGGCAAATAAGAAAAATATCGAAGGTTCTTCAGTACCAGAAAGAGACGCTCAGTTTAGATATATAAATGAACAAGCCAAAGAATTCACAAGTCAAGATTATCCAGTGATATCAGTTGATGCAAAAAAGAAAGAAAACGTAGGGGAATTCAAAAACCCTAGAAGAACTTGGACAAAAAAAGGCCAGGCCAAAGACGTCAATGTGTATGATTTTCCTTCACTTGGAAAAGGAAAGGCTACACCATATGGGATTTATGATATAAATAAAAATGAAGGAATGGTAAATGTTGGAATGAGTTATGATACCTCCGAATTTGCCGTTGAAAGCATCAGGCAATGGTGGATTCTGTTTGGAAGAATAAATTATCAAAATGCAAAAAAGTTGATGATTTGTGCAGATGGTGGGGGGAGTAATGGAAGTCGCAATAAAGGCTGGAAATTTCACCTGCAAGAATTGGTGAACCAAATTAAAATACCGATAACAGTTTGCCATTATCCTCCTGGGACAAGTAAATGGGACAAGATAGAACATTGCATGTTTTCATTTATTACCATTAATTGGAAAGGGAAACCACTCGTTAGCTATGAAACAATCATTAAACTTATCAGTGGTACAAAAACAAAAAAAGGTCTTACTGTGGCATCGCAATTGGATGAAAAGGATTATAATAAAGGTGTCAAAATCTCAGATGAAGATATGGCAAAATTGCGGATAGAATGCCATTCCTTACATCCTAAATGGAATTATTCTATTTTACCAAACGGAGATTAATTTATATAAGTTATTTTTCGGTGAACCCTAAGCATAGCGATCTTCCCTATTGTTATTCTTTCTTGAGTGATTTTCGCTTCAAACCCATCTTCGTCAGTTTCTCACTTAAATTCTTCTTTTTCCCTCTATAAATAA
>JACUTQ010000057.1 GCA_014859725.1 Methanosarcinales archaeon
CTGTATAAATCCGTGTAAAAATTCTATGATCTAACAATCACTTTCAACATATTTTTAAAGTAATTATCACAATACTTAAATAGCTCCCCCATAACATACTTTTTTGGCAAATACCATAATTATTAAAGGGTAATAATCAACCATATTATTAAAGGAAGGAGATATTCATGTATTTGCGAAAATTGTCCAGTCTAATATTCATAATAATTTCAACCATTATTCTAATCCAATCAGCTTATGCACAAGATATTCAGATTATTAATGTTTATTCTGATCTCGATTCAGCAGATATCACAATTCATTCTGAAAAACAATATTCTGATATAACTATTGATGCCGAATTGATCATTGATGGAGAAGCCCTGAGATCAAAACAGTTATTTATTGAAGAGATTGCGCCAAATTCAGATATAACAAAAATATTATTCTGGGACCTGAATATCCCACCAGGAGGGGCATATCACACAATGATGACCCTTTCCATGGACGGATCTGTACTGGAAACAAAATATTATAATTTCTCATACGGATCACCAACGATTCCCAGAATTTACATCAAAGATATCGTTCCTGATTCCAGTGGGATAAGTGTAATTCTTGCACCATATATAACACAATTAGGCGCAGAACCAATAATCACAGATGTTGAATACATGCTTCTGGATGGTGACACTGTAATCTACCATACCACAGAACGCCGTATCATAGTCGACCAGGCCACACCACTTTCAAAGGACTGGAATGTACGCCTTGAAAATAACCGGCTCTACTCAGCCAGGATCAAAGCTAAGATCTCATCACCAAGAGAAGCAATAATAGCATTATCTGAAGATTTTACTTCAATGGACGATGCCCGCATCACTGAGCTTTTCAGGGATGAGACAGGGGCCAGTGTCAATGTCATTGGGATGTCACAGGTGCCCTATACCGGAAGCATTGTGTTTACTGTTTTAAAAGATGGGGATATTATTGAAGAAATCAAGGAGCAAAGTCCAATCTTAATGGTAGAAGACGATGAGACTATCGAAGTCTCGTGGAAGGAAAGACTTCCACCAGGTATCTATGAACTCGATGTTAAGGTGATAGGCAATGACGGTGATATTCTGGACAAATGGGACACCCTTATAGAGGCAAAACAAAGCAATTATGCTCCTAAAGAGACTCCAACAGCTTCCCCACCGACTCCAGGATTCAATATTTATTTATCCATATTCTCACTTGTAATTCTAATTTTGTTATCAAAGCGGATTGGCCGCTATAACGGGTGATGCCCGTGTATGAACTGTACATAGCCATCAGGCATCTGACATCACGCCGCAGACAGACCATATTTTCTGTGCTTGCGGTCGGTCTTGCAGTTATGATACTCATGTTGTCCCAGGCGATGATGGTGGGTTTTACCGATGAACTGTATGCAAAGACCGTGGACAGGATGGCACATGTGACAGTTGAACCCCAGGAAGGGGAAGATTATATCCATTTGTACCATAAACTCATCGAAGATATCAATGAGGTCGATGGTGTGGTTGGTGTATCACCAGTCCTTGCCGGGCCAGCTACTTTTGAGTACAAAGATAAGAACAAAAATGTGATCATGCAGGGCATCCAGGTTGAGGCCCATGATTCAGTGTTGCACATAAAGGATGATATTGTTGAAGGCAGTTTCAGGGATCTGGAGGTCACGCCAAACAGCGTGGTAGTAGGTGATGCCCTTGCTGAAAAACTCGATGTGGAAATTGGTGATACAATTGATGCTTCATTTCCTGAAGCTAATCCGGTAAACCTGAAAGTAGTGGGTATCTATAACAGCGGCACGCCTCAGGATGAGAGCCTGGCAATTACTTCCATATCCACTGCCCAGGACTTTTTTGACGAGTCCAATGTAGTGAACAGCATTTTAGTCCGTGGAGATGACCGGGAACGGGCACAAGCCATATCAGAGACCATAGATGCCTTTGGGTACCCTGCCGCAAGCTGGAAGGAGACAAATCCCGAGATAATACAGACAATAAAACTGGAAGGAACAAGCAATGCCATCATACTGGGTCTGATAATAGTAATAGCATCTTTTGGAATAATCAGCACCCTATTTATGGTAGTCATGGAGAAGACAAAAGAGATAGGTATGCTCATGGCAATGGGAGTGCCAAGAAAAAGCATTATGATGATATTCGTAATGGAAAGCGGCATCCTTGGATTGCTGGGTGCCGTAATGGGTGTGATCTTCGGAGCGGTGATAGCCATTCAATTGGGATCCATTACTTATGACATAGGAGAGGAAACCTATGCTGGCGTCAACACATTCCCATTTGTTGTGAGGATACAGGATGCAGCCATTATCGTGTTGTTTACGTTTTTGCTAAATCTCATCGCAGGGATATACCCTGCCAGTCGCGCTTCAAAACTTAAACCGGTGGAGGCGATAGGCCGTGAGTGAGGGAGATTGCCATGTTTGAGTTAGATATTGCCACAAGACATATCATGTCACGCAAACGACAAACATTATTTTCCATCATTGCAGTAGCACTGGCTGTGGGAATAATAATTGTCTCAATGTCAATGCTCAGCGGTTACATGAGTATATTGAGAGATTCGACAATAGAGAACCAGGCACATATCACTATCCAGCCTAAGGAAAACGAAGATTACATATACTTGTACCACGGGCTCGAGAACTATATCAATGATCAGGGAGGGGTTGAGGCAGTCTCGTCATATTTCCAGAGTGAAGCTGCCCTGCAGTACAAGCACAACGCAGAAGGAGTGCTATTATATGGCATCAACCCCAATGATGAAAACCGTGTCGTTAACAGGGAAAATGATATGCGATTCGGAGAGTTCGCATCTCTTGAGAATCCTGGAAATTATATAATCCTGGGTTCCAAACTGGCTAAAAACCTTGATGTGGGTATGGGTGATTCTATCACAGCCCAGATTCCGGGGTCGGCACCTACTGATTTTACTATTACAGGCATTTTTCAGACAGGAACACCCATTGATGAAACAATGGCATTTACACATCTTGAGCGTTTGCAGGATTTATTTGGGTCCGGGGATGTGGTTACAGGAATGGGGGTGCGGATTTCTGATGCTTATACTGCTGAAGACCTGGCTAACAGGATTGAGCAGGAGACCGGTTATGACGCAGTAAGCTGGATCGAGCAGAGTGCAGATATACTGTACATACTTGAGACCTCGGATAGTATGGTTTTTTTCTTCTATATAATTATTTATGCTATCTCGGGTTTTGGTATAGCCAATATCCTGATCATGATAGTCATGGAAAAGGTAGGCGAGATCGGTATGTTAATGGCAATGGGTACATCCCGGCGGAGCATAATGCTGATATTTCTAATGGAGGCAGGGATAATGGGTCTGGCAGGAGTTATAATCGGCTGTGCAATTGGATATGTCGCATCACTGGCAATTGCATCAATTACCATACCCGTACCTCCCGAGATATATTTCGGGATGGACCACCTGCCAATAGTAATAGAGTTAGATAACTTCATCATTGCCAGTATCTTTGCCATGGTCATTAATATCATAGCCGGCGTATTCCCGGCCCGGCGAGCTTCAAAAATGGATCCCGTGGAGGCGATTTATAGTGTCTGATAATAAAATAATTGAAATAAAGGACCTGACCAAGATATACGGCGATGGTGTGGAGATAAGGGCTCTTGATGGAGTGAACCTGGATATTGAACGTGGAGAGTTTATAGCGATTGTGGGCCCATCAGGTTCAGGTAAAAGTACACTCCTAAACCAGATAGGGATCCTTGATACGCCAACCAGCGGCACCATCCTGTTAGATGGAATAGATGTCACGAAAATGTCTGATAAGCAGCGTTCTACTACCCGTAACCAGCAACTGGGTTTTATCTTCCAGTATCATCACCTTCTGCCAGATTTCAATGCACTTGAAAATGTGATGATGCCGTTATTGATCAATGGTATCAAACATTCTAAGGCAAAGGAATCAGCACGTATCATGCTGGAGGAAGTGGGACTGGCCGACCGGATGGATCACAGGATGACCCAGTTATCCGGAGGCCAGAACCAGAGGGTCGCTATTGCCAGAGCGCTGGTTAACAATCCCAGTATTGTGATAGGGGATGAGCCTACTGGTAACCTTGATACTAAAGCCAGCGATAACATATATGAACTGCTGCGTAGATTGAACCGCGAGCATAACCAGACCTTTATTCTAGTTACCCACGACGAACGTATGGCTGCCAAGACCGACCGCATCATTCGACTTGTAGACGGCCGTGTTGCTGAAGATTCAGGTCGCGCTTAACCTAATAGCTTAAGGATGGTCTCGCCGAACTTCCGGGCCGCTTCAGGACCGTTGCCAGTAACTATTTTTCCATCTACCGAAACTGATTCGTGAGTGAGATGCCCACCTCTTTGCGTGATATAATCTTCTGATGAAGGAAAAGTAGTAACATTTTTTTCTTTTAGGATACCAGATTCAGCCAGGATCATTGGTGCAATGCAGATAGCAGCAGTCACCTTATTCTGATTATATGCTTCTATTACCAGATTATGAAGCTTCGGGTTCTGGTGTAGTCCATAATCTTCAACCCCACTGCCCCCTACAAATACCACAGCATCAAAATCATCAGCTTTAACATCTGAGATATTAGTCTCCACATTAACCTTTGCCCCTAATTTTCCAGTAGCTATACCGGTTCTGGTAGATGCTACAGTTACATCGACACCTGCATCTTCAAATATCTTTTTTGGAACCAGAAATTCTTCGTCCCTGAATCTGTTTGGGGCGATTACCATTAATATTGATTTTTCCATTTTGAATCCTCCTGAAAGAAAATATTGTGGAAATACGATAAAGAGATTTATGATTTAAGTTATAATTCACAGGTTTGATATATTGATTACGTTTTAATCCAATAAAGTTAAAGATTATTCACACATCTCAGGAAATGATAGTATGAAATTAACCGATAAACATATACTAGTTACAGGCGGTGCGGGTTTCATCGGCAGCCATGTAATAGATAATCTTATCCAGCACAATAAGGTCACAGTATTTGATAACCTGAGTTCCGGGAGGATGGAATTCATCCAGCATCATATTGGTGATGATAACTTCTCATTTATCGAAGGAGACTTACTGGAACCTGATTTGATCCAATCATCATTAGAAGATATCGATATGGTATTTCACCTCGCCGCCAACCCTGATGTGAAACTGGGGGCAGAAGATACTTATGTCCATTTTGAGCAGAACATACTTGCCACTTATAACCTGCTGGAGGCCATGAGAAAAAGTGGGACCGGAAAGGTTGCATTTACTTCCACTTCCACTGTTTATGGAGAAGCCAGGGTGATCCCCACACCCGAGGATTACGGGCCAATGGTTCCCATATCATTGTACGGCTCATCCAAAATGGCCTGCGAGGCATTGATTTCCTCGTATTGTCATACCTTCGACATGTTCGCCTGGATCTACCGATTTGCCAACATTGTGGGAGAAAGGGGTACCCATGGCGTACTTGTGGATTTCATAAATAAATTAAGGGTAGACCCTTTTACACTCGAGATTTTGGGCTCTGGCAAGCAGAATAAATCATACCTGGATGTAGTGGACTGCGTGGATGCAATGGTATTTTGTGTGGAGCATGCTGATGAAATGGTAAATATTTTCAATATCGGATCTGAGGATTCCATTGACGTGGTAGGTATTGCAGATATTGTGACCGAAAAGATGGGGTATATTGATGTGGAATACCGGTTCACCGGGGGTGTGGATGGCGGTGCAGGCTGGAAAGGTGATGTAAAGCTCATGCTACTCTCTATTGAAAAATTGAAAAATCTTGGCTGGAAGCTTCCCCATAATTCACACCAGAGTATTGAGATGGCAGTATCATCACTACTGAAAGAATAATGGAGGTCTGAATATCAGACGCACAAAGATCATTTGTACAATCGGACCTGCCAGTAATAGCGACTCCAAACTTAACAGCCTGATCAAAGCTGGTATGGATGTGGCCCGCTTGAACTTCTCTCACGGTTCACATGAAGAACATATTGATAATATACGCAGGATAAGGGAGATTTCAGCCAACCTTGACAGACATACGGCCATACTGCAGGATCTAAGCGGCCCCAAGGTACGTGTAGGAGTATTTCCAGATGGTGCAGTCAGTCTTGAGAGGGGAGCTGAATTCATATTAACAGTGAGAGATGTACCAGGGAACGAGCACATGGCATCGGTCAGTTACCAGGACCTACCCGGTGCAGTGAAGCAAAATGATACCATTCTGTTATCTGACGGGCTTATCCAGCTCAAGGTTATTGATTCAGATGCAAGTGAGATCAATTGCAAGGTGGAAGTAGGAGGACAGCTATCGTCCCACAAGGGAATTAACCTGCCTGCCGGGTCTATAAAGATACCTTCCATGACACCCAAAGATAGAAATGACGTTGAAGCAGGCATCAAGGAAGGAGTGGATTTCATAGCCCTATCCTTTGTAAGGGAAGCTAAGGATGTAACCAAATTAGAAAACATCATCAATAACAAGGGTGCTGATATCCCGATCATAGCTAAGATAGAGAAACATGAAGCTGTTGAAAATATTGATGAGATAATTGATGTGGCTGATGGGATAATGGTAGCAAGAGGTGATCTTGGTGTAGAGATCCCAGTGGAGAATGTACCTCCCATTCAGAAGATGCTGGTGCGTAAATGCAACCAGGCCGGTAAGCCTGTTATAACCGCCACTCAGATGTTACGAAGCATGGTCGATAATCCCAGACCTACCAGGGCAGAGGCTGCGGATGTTGCCAATGCTGTGCTGGACGGAACAGATGCAGTAATGCTTTCTGAAGAAACAGCTGTGGGCAGTTTCCCTGTAGAAACTGTAAAAATGATGTCAAGGATCACGGCTAGAATCGAAAATTCTGATGATTTTAACAGGACCATGTCCATTCGCGAACTTCCTGAAGGCCATTCCATAGCAGAAGCAATCGGTCATTCGGCCATCCAGATCGCTCAACAGATCGGTGCCGATGCAATTATTACGCCTACCGGTCATGGAAAAACTGCTATGACAGTATCCAGGTACAGACCCCTTATACCCATTCTTGGTCTAAGTTCTGATCATACCATACTCAGAAGGCTCTCTCTTATCTGGGGTATAAAGCCAGTGAAGGTTGATTATTCTGACGACATGAATGTAATCACAGAAATTGTAAAAAATGTGGCTGTTGAGAATGGTTTCAAACAGGGTGATAAGCTGGTGATCACTGCCAGTGTGCCGGCTGGAGGCCAGACCAACATGATTAAAGTGCTGGTGATACAAGATGAATGACAGGATCCGGGGATATGCCGGAAAATTTCCAAAGATGAGTGACCCGATCTATATCGATCCACTTGCTACTGTGATCGGGGATGTGGAACTGGGAGACCATGTAAGCATATGGCCAAATGCAGTGATCAGGGGTGACTCCCTTATCATTCACATAGGTTCATGGTCAAATATCCAGGATAACTGTATGGTGCACGCCGGACCGCATACTATTACTGAGATTGGAGAATATTGCGTAGTGGGTCATGGGGCTATCCTTCATGGTTGCAGTATCGGAAATAATTGCATGGTGGGAATGGGATCAATTGTAATGAACATGTCAAATATTGGAGATAATTGCATAATCGGTGCCGGGACATTGATAACTGAAGGTAAAACATTCCCGTCCGGAAGCTTGATCATAGGCAGTCCCGGAAAAGTAGTAAGGGAATTAACGGTTGAAGAGATCTCAGGTATCCGGCAAGCTGCTGAGAATTATTGGAATACGGCTCTTGGATTTATGCAGGATAAATAGTATAAGAGTATAAGGGAATTTGAAATCCTGGAATTTAGAATTTTCCATTGATAAGATAATTCATTATCCGGTGACCATTCACAATCCCCAATGAACCGTTTTCTACAGAGAATTCATTATATTCGGTCACTTCATCCTTAGCATCATTACTTGATAATACGACAAAGGGTACTGGATCATGTGTATGGGTCCTGAGCTCGATCGGGGTTCGATGATCCGGCAATATGAGAACCTTATAATCATCAAAAGCTGACAGCCCCTTCAGAATAGGTCCTACTATTTTGTGGTCGAAATCTTCAATAGCTTTGATCTTTGCTTCAATATCGCCGATGTGAGCCGCCTCGTCAGCGGCCTCAACATGTACGTATACAAAATCATCTGATCTCAATGCCTGAATTGCAGCTTTGGCTTTGCCTTGATAATTGGTATCCAGATACCCGGTTGCACCAGGTACATCGATCACTTCCAGCCCTGCATACACACCCAGACCTTTCAACAGATCCACTGCTGATATCATGCCACCTGTTAAACCATACATTTCTTTGAGTGTAGGCATAGTGGGTGCTCTGCCCTGTGCCCAGGGCCATATCATATTGCCTGTATTTTTTCCCTTTTTGACACGTATTTTATTAATGTCACTGCTCTCCAGAATTGGCCTGGAATCGTTAATTATTTGAATCAGCAATTCCGAACCCTTGCCGATTGGCAGGAAATCCTTGACTTTCCCACCCACCTGGTCATGGGGTGGGGTGCACTGCACATCCTGGCATTGGCTGTTGGACAGCACAAGGAGGTGACGGTAGCTGATACCTGGATGGAACTTGACCGTGCCGCTGCCCAGTTTTTCATCCACCAATTTGATCAATTCTCCAGCTTCTTGTGTGGTGATATGGCCAGCGCTGTAATCTGCGATTATCCCGTCCTGTTCGGTTATGAGATTGCACCTGAAAGCGATATCATCAGGTCCTAGCTGCACTCCTATGCTTGCTGCTTCCAGGGGACCCCTGCCTGAGTAGTACTTTTTAGGGTCATATCCCAGGATAGATAGATTTGCCACGTCTGATCCGGGAGGCATGTCCGGGGGGATTGTCATTGCCAGTCCGCACTGTCCATTGGAAGCAGCATGATCCATATTGGGTGTATCTGCTGCCTGCAAGGGGGTCAGACCGTTTAATTCTTCCAGTGGATAGTCTGCCATGCCGTCGCCAAGGAGTACTACGTATTTCATTTAAGGTTCACCTGGGGGTAAGACGATTACATGGGATATAAAATATTATATTAGGATACTACAACACTATTGGGCTCTTCTGGAATCATTTAAGTAGTTTAGAATTTAATTTATATCTTCTATGGCAATGTCTAAGAAAGATATGGGAAGGAAGGCCTCTAAGAAAAAAGATGAATTGGCAGAACTTGAAAAAATGGCTGCTACCGGAAGCGGTGATGCAAAGAAGAAACTTGCCAAGGCGAAAAAAAAGATGAAATGATCCTTTGAGGATCGTGAAGATTTTTTTGATGCGGGGTTATAGCTAAAGTTCATTATTTAGTTGATTATTAATTATTTTCTCTTCTTTGTAGTCGTTTCAGTTTGTGTATTCATTGTTCCAGGTGCCAATGACATTTGTGATATACCTTCAGAGGTTGACAATAACTCATAAATTCCTTGTGTAGGTGCAATCCATACTGAACCGGTGCCAGAGAATGTCTGTAATAACCCTTCGCCAGAAACGGATGTTGCAACCCAGGACTTGCTGCTTTTCTCTGCTTTAAATTCGATCCCTTCAGATCTCAATAATGTGAAATTTCCATCAACGCTTAATTTTTCATTATTGAGTTCCATTTTCTGTATCTCAGTAACTGGAACTGGAGAATATAATACTGCAATACCTTCCCCGCTAATCTTTGTTTGAAATAGTCCTTCTCCTCCAAATAATGCAGAGGAAATATTCTTTTGCATTCCTGAACTTATATCCAAACCAGATGTTCCAGCATAGAAGAGCCCTCTGTCCACAATGATAGCTTTATCGTCTTTTTTAACATGGTAGAGAAAAAAGTGACCAAAAGAAGGCTCTAAATATATCTCACCGGCTCCGTGTATTTCATTAACAAAGAATGTCTCACCAGATAGCATTTTTCGTGATAATCCTTTCATAATTCCACCACCTGAACTCGCCTTCATTTTGAGATTTCCTTTCATAAAGTACAAAGCTCCAGGTTCGAGCCGGGCATAAGAATTGTTTAATGTAATTCGTATCATTTTGAGTCGCATTCCACTTTGCGAAGCATAGAACAGGTTGTGTGCGACGCGCAAATCTGCAGAACCTGCAAGTTGTGGAAATTGTAGCACTTCAACAATTGTTCCGTCATCGGTTGATACATAGTCAATAACTTCATACATTTCATTACTCATTGTTATTCTCCTTTTGTTTTTGTACAGTGATGTACCCTGGACTAACTAAGTGCGCTCTGGATTGTCCATGGTCCGACTTTGTCATTATGGGGCGAATGATGTACCTGGGAATATATCATCACATCTAAATGTTAGTTTGTTTTTGGTCGCATCTTACTGTCATTGCCAGAATTATAATGAGGGATAATCTAATTCTAACAAGGTTAGTATTATGTTGTTTGAAGGAAAACTTGCCGAAGCAACATTAAGAAGACTATAAGCTGCGCTTCAGTCTAAAAGGAGTTGACAGCACATCAGTTTAGAAAGGCGAAGCTGTGAGATGCTTTGAATAAAGAGGACAGGTTGGAAGAAAGTGATCAATATAAAAGAACATGATGCCACAGATGATGAGATTGAGTAATAACATTTATCAATGTAGGTCACCATAAATTAATGCACATGATCATTATTAATATGTATATCAAATGTTATGCAGAATGAAGATGATAGATCACAGGAAGAACTCCTCCTTGAAATTGAGAAACTTCGCACACAATTAGCAGAAACTGAAGAGCGCGGCCAGCTGCACTATGAGGCTTTACTCGCGCAGGAACAGGTAACCACCATCCTCGAGATCATCACTGATGCATTCCTCATGTTCGACAACATGTGGAAAGTAATCCACATGAATCAAAAGGCAGAGCAACTCCTGCGTATAAATCGCGATGATCTCGTCGGCAAGGTATACTGGAATGTGTTCCCTGATACTGTGGATACGATCGGCTACAGGGAACTTCACAGGGCTATGGCTGAAAAGGTCGAGGTCAGTTATGAGCAGTTCTACCCGCCACTCAATATGTGGTTCGAGGCACGGGGTTATCCTTCCAAGAATGGTGTATATTTTTTCTTCATGGATATTACCGAGCGCAAGCAGATGGAAGATACGCTGCGCAAAGCACACGATGAATTGGAAATGCGGGTTCAGGAGCGCAAGCTGGCAGAACAGGAAATACAATATCTTCAGCGCTACAATCGGGGATTAATTGAGGTAAGCCTTGATCCTATGGTAACTTTCGATCAGCAGGGAATCATCATGGATGTGAACGAGGCCAAAATTCGAGCTACTGGCAGAACTCGGGAGGAATTGATAGGAACACTGTTTGCTGATTATTTCACAGATTCCGAAAAAGCATACAAAGGAGTAATGTTGGTTTTTGAAACAGGAGAGATCCATGATTACGAACTGGTCATGGTAGCCAAGGATGGAACCGAGACCATTGTTGCCTATAATGCTTCGGTCTACAAAGATGAGACAGGACAGGTGGTTGGAGCATTTGGCGTTGCCCGTGATATCACTGAGCACAAGCGGACTGAGAAATCGGTCTTAGAGAGTGAGGAGAAATTCAAGGCTATAAGTAGTTCGGCCAAAGACGCTATCATCATGATGGATAATGAAGGCAATATTTCCTACTGGAATGAAGCAGCTGAGAAGATATTCGGGTATTCAGTTCAGGAGGCTCTGGGTAAGGAATTACACATATTTCTCGCACCCAAGAAATATCATGACTCCTATAGACGCGGCATTCTCATATTCAAAGCAACTGGCTGTGGGCCTGTCATTGGCAAAACGCTTGAGCTAGAGGCGGTAAGAAAAGATGGAACTGGGTTCCCAATAGAGCTCTCTGTTTCAGCGGTCAAGATAGAGGAGAAGTGGCACGCTATAGGGATTGTCAGAGACATCACTCAACGTAAGAAAGCGGAGGAGGAGCGGGAAACACTGATCAGAGAACTTAAGGATGCACTTGCCGAGCGCAAGAAGGCACAGCAAGAGTTGGAAGAAACAATCGAGCGTTTAGAAGTATACACTACACGTGTCAATAGCTTAATGGTGACCATGCTGGAGCAAGCCACAGATAAAAAAACGAACGTTGTAATCCTGGACATATCTGGTGTGGCGGTAGATGTTGAAATTTCTGAACCTTTAGTCAACATAGCACGACTTTCAAGGCTACTTGGTGCTACATGCATTGTCACAGGCATCAAATCAGAAGCAATGCGCAAGCTAGCTGATCTTGGCATAACCTTAGCTCCTATCACTACAGAACAATCACTAAAGGAAGGTCTGCGATATACGATAGCAATCGTGGAAGAGAATGACGATAATGGCGGGGGAAAAGAACCCCTAACCTAACTCCATGCGTCATCGGTTAAGCCCACCATTCCTCCCTGAACCTATATCTGTTCACATG
>JACUTQ010000058.1 GCA_014859725.1 Methanosarcinales archaeon
GCCCCGTCCTTATTGGCCTGCCGCACATCATCAGCCGATTCATTGAATTCCTTATTGATCTGGGTATTGATCATATCTGCCGCCCCGCCGTACTGCTCATTGATTTGGAACAGCACCTGGTCCACGTACCACTCCCTCACCTGGCTGATGGTCTTGGCGCTGGCACTTGTGTATTTACCGCCGCTCATGTACCTGTCCCTGTCCACATAGTCCTGCTGCCTCGCCTCAATCTTCTGGGTCAAGTCAGCCGCCGCCGCCAGCATGGCATCGGCAGGGTTGGGGTAGGTCCTGTAATTGATATTGGGGTCCAGGTGGATCTCCTCCCTGATCTGCTGCGTGATCTCATCCACTGCCCATTGCGCCTCATCGTCCAGCCAGGCCGGAGCCGTTACCGGGTAGGTCTTCACTTCCTGGTCGCCGCTGAGATCTTTGTTCTCAACAAATGATTTCACGTTGGGATCGAACACTTTTTCTTTATACGCTTGATAAGCCTCTTCCAGATTAGGGTCCATCCCGTATTCCACATCTCTACCAGAAAACGCGTCCAAAACATCATTATTAGTAGACAGCATATCTCCCTCATAGTCCATGGAAATCATAGTCCCGGAATTCTCCTTCGCATCAAGAAAGAAAGCATAGCATGTCGGCTGGGCACATAGATTGGCATGAGGATACAGAGGATAGTATCAAAGTATGTGCCATTCTTGATGATGCTTCCAGGAAGATCTTAGCAGGTGGAGAATTTGCAAATATAAACACTGAGAACAGCAAGGAAATTATTGATCAAATGGTTAAAAGTTATTGGCCAATATGTCCTATATGGGAACTTATCATGGATCATGGTAGTGAATTCGGTGCGCATAGAATCAATGAAAAAGGTGAATGGGATGGTGAATTTAAACAGCATTTACTGAAATATGAAATCAAACCTATCCTGGCAAGAGTTAAGCACCCGCAAACGAATGGAAAAATTGAGAAATGGTTTGATGCTTATCAAAGATTCAGGAAACAATTCTCTTCTTTTGAAGAGTTTGTAGATTGGTATAATAATAGACCTCATGGGAGTTTGAATTTTGAGAAACTTGAAACTCCAGAACAAGCATTCTGGAGAAAAATGCGACCAGAAGCCATTTTTGGCATAGGTCATAGGTTGTTTGGGTTGTGATATATATGGTTGAAAAAATTAAAAAGAGTTCAATGCGAAATAATTATGGGACTATACAAATAGTAATCTTATTGGGAAAACTACTTTAAACAGAGATTCATTATACTATATTATAACAATTAGTCTATATCAAGGAGAGGATTTTAATGAAATATCTGGGAATTACTCTTACAGCTGATTCTACCAGTAAGGAGATAGCACCAATCGCAAAAGCAGTCCATGAATTAGTAGGACTTCCTGTTACCATGAAAACTTTGAATAATCTTGGTGTTAGGGTCGAGAAAGGAAAAGTACTTGATTATAATTATACCGGACCTCTTCTTGAAAAAGCGCTTGAGACAAATAAAACACTTAAATCCATTCCAAAAACAGGATCCTATACAGGCATACCTGTTGTAGTCACCACAATTAAGAACAACGAGGGATATGGTATCGCTGCTATTGGAATCGTTGATGTTGTGGGCACAATCGATCTGGGCACAGCATTTGGCGACTATCCTGATATTGTAAGCCAGGTAAATGAGTGCCTGAGAGCCAGGGTTACACCACCATGATTACAATTTCCATCTATTGTCAATTGGAAACTGTTCATTGATCCACATCAGTATCTTCCCACTGTGAATGATTACATATTCCCTTGAGATAACATTAATACCATTAAATAGACCTGAACCTTTCTTTGTCTCAATTTTTAAAATGTCCCTTCTGGTCTCTAATTTGTATTTTCTCAATATCCCTCCTATAGGGATATCGGCCTGCATCAGATCGCCTTTTACTTTTAAAGGCAAAGGATCTATAGGTGTTAAGGATCTGGCATACACATAAGATATATTATTGGCTATAAGCAGGACCTCCCTGTGATTAACCGGGCTTCCGGGCTCGATCATAAGAGTTTCAGCTTCTTTATGAGTTGCTTCTTTTACTACCTGACTCTGTGTCACTACCTCAACTTGCGCTTTGGTTAAAAGTTCTAATAGATATGTTACAGATCCATCAGTCCCGGCGCATATCCTCAAAGGTGTTGGGATATCCATTCCCTTTAATATATCAAAAATATCTTTTGGCATTAGTACTCCGATTGAAAATACTCAATCACTGTACATCTTTTTTTGCCGTCTTGACCCGTTGTTTTGAAGTATAACCTGTAGCTTCATCAAGGAATTTCCTGAACCTTTTATTAGTGTCCAGTACTTCTTCATCAGAAATAACCTCCTTGTTTGGTACGGTTTCTAAAAAAAGTCTCTTATCAGCTATCCAGGCTTCAAAATGTTTTATTGCACCATAACTAAATACAAGCTTCCCATCTTTTTCAGTGGGCTGAACTGGAAAATTCGCTTCTATGATTTCCTTTATGCGTTCAATTTCAGGTTTGTATCCTCTTTTTAATTTATATTGCTGAATAATATCACCCTGCACTCTCAATTAAATTGAGAACGATAAATTACTTTGCACTTATTCTTATTAAAGCTTCTCAAGTGAGAATTCTTTATGAAGCACCTGGACAGCTTTCGAGGCATCGTTCTTCCCGACAGCAAATGAGATATTATGCTGGGATGAGCCCTGGCTGATCATGATAACATTGACACTATGCTTGCCTAATGCTCCGAATACCTTGCCTGCAACCCCTGGTGTTCCTGCCATCCCCACACCTACTACAGCTACCACTGAGACGTCAACATCATATTCGATTGCACCTACAACTCCATTATTGAATTCATGCTTCAATGCTTTTACAGCTTTTTTAAGGTGCGGTTCATCAACCACTATGGACAGATTTGCTTCTGACGAACCCTGGCTGATCATTATAATATTTACTCCTGCTGCTGCCAAAGCAGCAAATGCCCTGGCTGCCACTCCTATGGTACCAACCATGCCGGCACCACTGATATTTACCAATGCTACCTTATCGATAACAGTTACTGCCTTCACTACATCCTGTGTTGGATTCTGATCCTTAACTATAAGAGTGCCCGGGTATTCCGGTTCAAAGGTATTCTTGACCCTGACAGGGATTCCATGCTTTATGGCAGGCTCTATTGCCTTGGGATGTAGTACTTTGGCCCCAAAGAAAGACATCTCCATGGCCTCTATATAGGAAATCACAGTCAACGGCCTTGCTTCTGGTACTATTTTCGGGTCCGTGGTCATGATACCGTGAACCTCTTTCCATAGCCAGATCTCGTCGGCATTGATGGATGCTCCTATGATGGACGCTGTAAAATCTGACCCTCCACGACCTAATGTGGTGATTATTCCCATCTCATTCTGTGCAATAAACCCTGCAACTACGGGAATTGTACCTGCCAGCAAAGGTAAAAGATGCTTTTTTACATTTTCATATGACGAATCAAGTGGATGCGCACCGCCAAAATTGTAATCAGTTACAATCCCGATCGCACCGCCGATAAAGTACTCTGATTCCACACCCAACGACCGGATCGAACCTGATAAAATAGGAGCTGCCAGCCTTTCTCCATAAGAGGATAAATAATCAAGAGACCTGGGAGTAAGTTCACCAAGATAACAGATACCCGTAAGTGCTTTTTCCACATCTTCGATCCTGGCATCCAATTCAGCTATGGTTTCTTCCACATTTTTATCTGCAAGAGCATCATGGGCTGCAGCATGGTGCTTTTTTGTAAGATCTGCTATAAATTCTTTGACACGGGAAACCTTACCTTTACTGGAGGCCTCATGGGCCGCTTCAAGTAAAGCGTCAGTAACTCCTCCAAGGGCTGAAGTAACCACTACAACCTGGTTATTACTGTCTTTATAGCTCTTGGCCAATTCTGCAACATGTCGTAACTTCTTGCCGTCTCCGACCGACGTTCCGCCAAATTTCATTACAAGTCTCATAGGAAATCCACTGGTGATTAGATAAAGTACCTAACAGGTTAACCAGTTACATAAGGATTTTGATTAAAACCAGAACAGATCTGGAATATTAACCTGACCTGGTATGAATTAAAAAAAAAGTTTTGTTTAAGCTGCTGCTGGTACTGCTGCTTTAACTTCAGGTTCAATGAGCACATGTGTTTTTAGTATCTCAACGCGCCTTAACGGATAGATGTTTTTTACATCCCTGTATATCTGCGCAGAGAGTTTACCCAACACTGCATCCTGCATAAAAGTTTCAAATTCTAATTCACGTGCTTTGTGCTGTATTATTGAAGTCATTAATTGCCTGATATCTTTGATCTGGCTGCTTTTAGCACGCTTAACGGTATAACAGGTAGGTTTCACACGAATTTTATATCCATCCCGAGTCCTGATATCAATATTGGCATCGATCATTGATGTCTGCCTTTTGATCAATGACCTGAGGTAATCCCTGGTAAGCTCGTGACCGATGAATTTAGTATAAGCTGAATCTCCGCCCACCTGATCTATTTTAAGTTCCAATTTTATGTTCTGTTTTGAATAATCATTTGTCAGATCCCCTAATGTGACCTCAATAACACGTCCCAAAAGGAGTTGTGGATCACTTGCCGGGGTCTCGCCTACTTCTTGCTGTCCCATCATTTCAGGTGCAATCACATTGTACCATTTTTTTGCTTTCCAGCCTTCTACTTTTCTGGGACCTTTCTTTCCTTTTGCCAAACTCGTTCCTCCGAATCTAATATCAATTTGATGTTTATATAAATGTTAAATTAACAAATTCGATCTATAAAAGCCAAGACTTTATAAACTTATAAATATAGATGAAAGTAAGTTTTATATTGCCAACTTTTCATATAAACCTTTCTGTCATTGATTTTTTAACCAGGCATAATCCGGTTAATCTCGTTTTTGAGGTCATAATTCTATCTCAAATTTGGGAGTACCCTCTTCAGTGGGAGGCGCCAGCCAATCCACTACTTTCATGGCTTCATCAGGACTTTGCGCAACAATTTCCACCCAGATACTCCCCAGCGGCTCATCACCAGGTGGGAAACTTACTTTTCCTACAATTGCGGCTTGTTTATTCAAAAGAAATGTCACAATATTTTCTTCAAGCCTGATGTTGGTTCGGGCAGTATCCAGTATCTTTCTGTTTCTAATCAGCTCATGCAGTTTAATTAAAGATTCATGATTACCAGACCCGACCAGCCTGGTTTTCATACCTTCCCTCTCCTGGAATTGGAATTCCAACCCAATGAAAATATTTTCGATGGCTGCCTGTACCTTACTAAGGTCTTCAGTAGGATTGACAGGGGCCGAAACTTCAATAGTGATCATCTGTATTTCTCTAATACTTTTTTGACCTTTTCCCTGAACTCTTCCACAGTGCCGTTGTTCTCAATAGTCAGATCAGCCCATTTAATAGACTCCCCCATTCCCCATCCCAATTCCCTTTCATCACGGATGCGCAGTGCGTCCTTATCCATGAGTTTGTCATCGACTCTGCCTCGTTTTCTAATCCTTTCAAGCCGATCATTATCATTCGCTTCGATATTGATCAAGAGAAAATCATCGCCGAATTCACCTTTGAACAAGTCCGCTTCCTCAATGCTGCGTACCCCGTCCACGATAGCAGTATCAACATCAAGAGAAGCCAGTTTCGGAATGCACCTCCTGGCAACCGCTGCCAATCCATCTTCCCTCCTTATTTTGGTTCCTGTCCCGCCCAGATTTTCATCAGTAGGTCCAAGTCCCAGAAGGCTGACTTCCTCTCTGATCACATCTCCCATATTCACTACCGTATAACCCATCTCTCTGACTAAAATGGCGGCTTCACCCTTACCTGATGCCGGCATTCCCACAAAAGCAATTATCTTCATAATATCATTTCATCTCCGTTTTCCTTTGTCCGTAACCATATTTTTTTGAGAGATTTACCCTGAATGGATCTGGCCATATCCAGCAGTTCCTCTCTATTAAATATCGATATGTCCTTCATATTCAAGGTATTCTCAGGTATCCCTTGCTGTATAACATATGTCAGGTTCCTGGTAGCAAGTCCATCTAAATAAGAACCAATATCATGAACCTCTTCCATGCCTGCTAATCTTCTGAACACCGTAGTCCTGACCTCCACTTCAATTCCTGAAGCCAGACCTGTATTGAGGGATCTGATTATATTATCAACAGCCTTTATACCGTACTGAATGTCCGATCCTATAACTTTGCTGTACCTGACAGGGTCATCAAGAGGCGCTTTAATATCCATGAACAATTTATCGAGGATATTTTCCTCAAGCATGTCCTTTATCACATTATACCCAAAACCGTTTGTTTGAAGACCTACTAAAAGCGATTTAGATTTCACGAACCTTGCTATGATTTTTAATGCATCAGGCTGCTGGGTCGGTTCACCACCACTAAATACTACAGCACTGATGTAGAGGGCTGCTTTTTCTATCTGCGATTCTATCTCCATAATCTTCATTTCATTCCCTGGGTACAGGTAAGCATGATTCTGGCAGTAAGGACATCTGAATTGACATCCACTGAAAAATAGGACAGATGCACTACGGCCGTGCCAGTCTACTGTAGATATCGGGATGAAATAACCGAAATTGAAAGTCTCTTGCATTGGATACTACTCTTTAATTCATAGTAAGATATATAACTATTACAAACGAAAACCCTACATTCCAGATTATACCAATATTACCAGATCAAAATAGGATTATAACATGAACATTGAGATCGATTCCACAATAAAATATGCAGAAGGCTCCCAGAGGGTCTTAAGTGCTGAAGACACGTTAAAAAACATCGATGGAGTACTGGATAAGATAGGAGTCACCCGTATTGCCGATATTACTGACCTGGACCGTGTCGGGATACCGGTATTATCAGCCATCAGACCAAGTGCAGCTACTGGAGCTATCTCAATCTACAGTGGAAAAGGTTTCGATGAGAGACAGGCCAGGATATCTGCCATAATGGAAAGCATTGAGCGCTGCTGTGCTGAGCAACCGGAAATCAGTTCAGACATTGAAGATGATACAACATTTCCAATAATCACTGACTCATATGAGAAACTGTCCCGAAAATCAAATACCCTCCCTCCTATTGATCTTTTACTGGCCGGGCCCATAATGCAGAATACCAGAGTTGAATGGATGATAGGATATGACCTGATGACAAAAGAGAATATCCTGGTACCGTCCAATGCAGTGTTCCATCCCTATAATCCTACAAACGGGGGCGCAAAGCTCTTCAGAAGCAACACCAACGGACTGGCGGCAGGCAATACCATTGAAGAGGCCATCCTGCACGGTCTATTAGAAGTAATTGAACGGGATGCCCTCAGTATAGCCGAGTATAATAAGAATCCGGGACGTGAGATAATACTTGCTCCTGGAGATGGCTTAGTCTACGAATTTAAAAAGAAGTTCGAAGCTGCCGGGATTATTACAAAGGTATGGTTATTGAAACATGATATTGATCTTTATACTGTAGTATGTGCACTGGATGACCCGGTCCTGAAAGACCCTGCAATGCTGGTAATGGGCGCAGGCTCACATCTCAGACCTGAGATCGCAGTCTCAAGAGCCCTTACTGAAGCAGCTCAGAGCAGGGTGGTCCAGATACATGGAGCCCGTGAGGATACGGACAGGGAATCAGTGGTCAGAACGTTCGGATACGATGCAATGAGGCGGCTGAATCGTTACTGGTATTCGGAGTCTGAAGAGAAAGTCGCCCTAACAGATCTGGAAGACAGATCCGCTGATACCCCTGCCAGGAATATCGAGACCACAGTGGCGGCACTGAAAGGTATTGCTCCCAATGCCATAATTGTGAACATTTCACGAAATTCCATCAATGCCCCCGTGATCAGGGCCGTACTTCCCACATTCGAGCAGTATACCCTGGATAGGGACCGCAAAGGCAAACGAATGAAGATAGGACGCAAACCCAGGGAAAAACGCTTATTCAGGCGGCCCGGTGCATGACCAAGATCGTGGTTTATACAGGCACAAGCCTTTCATGGGAAGATGCAAGGGGACTATTAGATGCAGATTACCGCTCGCCTGTAAAAAGAAATGATATTAACATCCTGCTGGATAAGGAACA
Source organism: Methanosarcinales archaeon (assembly GCA_014859725.1). Taxonomy (NCBI): domain Archaea; kingdom Methanobacteriati; phylum Methanobacteriota; class Methanomicrobia; order Methanosarcinales; species Methanosarcinales archaeon. Next base: position 8,171 of record JACUTQ010000058.1, read on the forward strand.
ACCTGATATTATCGGGATCATTGACGGGATATTTTTTGACAGGGCCGCCGTGGCACACAGGGAGATCATACGTGCCGTAAAAGCCGGAGTGAAAGTTGTGGGGGGCTCAAGTATGGGCGCGCTTCGATCCTCTGAACTCCATTCACACGGAATGATAGGGGTGGGCCAGATCTTTGAATGGTACCGTGATGGGTTTATTAATTCTGATGATGAAGTAGCTGTTACCTTCCATCCCGATACGCTGGAACCGCTTTCAACTCCTTTGGTCAATATAAGAACGACGTTGGAAGGAGCCGTAAAAGCCGGTATCATTGATACAAAACAGGCGGATGGGCTATTACAGGCTGTCAGGTCAATGTATTACCCTGACAGAACATATCATTCAATGGTCAAAAAGGGCGTGGAATTGGGAATTGTCCCTGCTGATAAGAAGGGGTCCCTTATAGATTATTTTGTTAATAACGAAGTTGATGTTAAGCGGGATGATGCGCTGCTGGTCATTAGAAAAATTCGTGAACTGGCTTTGACTAATCCCTGAGATGAAATGGTGTCAATCTCTTTTCCATGACCGTAAAAGATAGGTCAATAAACAAAGCCAAGACTACTGCAGGCAGGGCCCCGGCAAGAAGCAGATCGGTACGAAAGCCGATAAGTCCCTCAAAAACCAGTTCACCCAATCCTCCACTTCCGATAATAGCAGTAAGAATTGCAATGCTATTGGCCAGTATGCCGGCAAATTTTATCCCGGCGAACATTGCAGGGTAGGCATTTGGGAACCTGATATGTCTGTCTATCTCCCAATTGGTCAATCCTATTCCCTTTGCATATTCGATCAGTGACGTATCAATAGTTGACAGTCCTATATAGGTATTCTTAATAATAGGCAATAGACCCCTGAGCATGATAGCTATTACAGCTGGCCAGAACCCTATGCCAATGAGAGGGACAACGATTGCAACAACAGCGAAACTGGGAACTGCCTGGGCCATATTGGCTAATTTCATAACAACAGAAGCCAGTTTTTCGCTATAGAGGGAAATAAACGCCAGTGGCACCCCCAAAACGATACTCACAAAAAGGGCCGTATATGCCAGTATAATGTGTTCAAACGTAGCGTCAGAAATGGTGGAAAACATTACCATGCACCATACCTCCCTTTTAGCCAGCCTTCAATCATACCGGCAAATCCATCAAGGATCACTGCCAGTATTCCTGTCCATAACCCTGCCACCAGAATAGTATTCACATCAAAAAGCTGGATACCGTTCTGCAGCACAGCACCCAGGCCCCCTGCTGCGATCAGACCGCCCAATGTTACCACACCCATGGTGAACACAAGAGCGATCCTGAAACCCCCGGCGATAAGTGGGAGGGCCATTGGCAACCGTACTCTATATAAGATCTCAGCTTTTGAAAGTCCTATGGCACGGGCGATATCAATATACTCTCTGCTTACGCCTTTCAGACCGGTATAGGTATTTCTGGCAATGGGAAGAATCGAATACAGGACTGAAGCTACAATGGTAGGTTCAGGTCCTATTCCCACAAGAGGTATGAGAAAAACAAGCAGAGCAATATCTGGAATCGTTTCAACAATATTCAGCACATTAAGGAAAGGACCGGCAATTTTCGGATGAAAAAAAATGAATATTCCAATACTTATCCCTATGACCGTTGCTGCAAAAAGTGCAATGCTGAACATAGAAAGATGCTCTACAGTACGGACCGTCAGCAACTGGCTTTTCCATATATCCGAAAATATAAGTATGATGTTCTCCACAATCCCTCTCCAGTAGTCAAACCAACCTCAAAAGCACTTCATTCGAAAGGAAAAGCCCGGATGGATTGTTCCCGTCAGATACAATTGCCATTGATTCTCCCCTGCTTTTTAATTCTTTCAACGCTGAGACAGCAGGGTCGTTTGGAGCGAAGACAACAGAAGGTTTTGCAATATCGCGAAGGGGTCTTTCATCATTAGACTGGTACAGATCGGCCATGTGCAGCATACCCAGAAGTTCTGATCCGTCGCAAATAACAGCCAGTTCTACATTGTTTTCTGTCATTCTTACACCCGCCTGCTTTGCGGTCAGTGCTGCATCAAAAAGGTATGTATTATCAATGGGGGACATCAGGTTTTTCACTTTAAGGGCATCTAAATGTTTGAATTTTCTTTTAGAATCGACAATATCAGCTACCAGATCGTTCTCAGGGTTAAGTATAAGCTCCTCGGGGGTACCCACCTGAACGAGCCCGGCATCGGCCATTATGGCAATTCGATCTCCGAGAATAAATGCCTCGTCAATATCATGGGTCACAAATACAATGGTCCTTCCAATTTCCTGCTTGATCCTGTAGAACTCGTCCTGCAGCTGCCTCCTTAAAATGGGATCAAGTGCCCCGAATGGCTCGTCCATTAAGAGGAGCGGCGGGTCCATTGCAAGAGCCCGGGCCAGTCCCACCCGCTGCTGTTGGCCGCCGCTCAACTGTTTCGGGTACCTTTCCATGAATGTCTCAGGGGGCATTGAAACAAAGTCAAGAAGATATCTGACTCTTTCCCATATTCTCTTATCAGGCCACCCCTCCAGTTTCGGAACGAGCCCTATGTTGTTCTTTATTGTCAAGTGAGGGAAAAGGCCTATATTCTGGATCACATATCCGATGTTTCTGCGCAAACTCACGGGATCGAATTCTGTAATATCATTACCGTTTATGTAAATACTGCCTTCATCCGGTTCTATGAGCCTGTTTATCAGTCTCAACGCGGTGGTTTTTCCAGAACCACTGGGACCTATCAATATCAGCAATTCCCCGCCTTTTATCTCAAGGTTCAATTGCTCGACTGCGAACTGGCTGTCATATGTCTTTGTAATATTCTGCAGCTGAATTGAATCGATCCGGTCAAAGAGTTTTCTGGATGCCATGGGAAAAAATAAAAGGAGGAAAGGATCAGGCTTCTGAAATCAATCCTTTCTCAATAAGGAAGGACCTGGCAATGTCCCTTGCATCTTTTTTATCCACATCATATTGGTAGTTGAGCTGCCGCATAGAATCTGTATCGATCGTGTCCTCTAATTCTCTGATTATTTCAATGACATCCGGATTTTCAGCAGCAAACTCCTCTGTGACAATGATTATAGCATCATAGGGCGGCAGTGCGTTCTTATCGTCTTCAAGGATTCTCAGATCAAATAGTTCATTCTTGGTATCTGTGGTATACGCAGATATGGCTTCTACTTCATCGTTCTTTATTGCCTTGTACATGATGGTTGCCAGACCCTGTTGATAATTCTTAAAATTGAATCCATATATTGCCTGTATGCTTGGAAGACCGTCTTCCCTGGTGGCAAATTCAGGATCGGTACCTATTTTCATTTCTGAGGCATAAGGTTCAAGGTCGCTGATCCTGGTAATATTATTCGCCTTGGCCCAATCTTCTTTTACTGCAATGGCATATGCATCTTCAAATCCCAGCTTCCCTACTATAATTACTCCATCCTGCTCAAGTAAACCTTTTTCAGCTTCTTCATAGATAACCTGAGGGTCCCATATGTCTAACGGCGGTTTCTTCAGGATCTGACTGTATGCAGTACCTGTATACTCCACATATGTCTGGATCTGACCTTTCTTCAAGGCTTCGTAATTTATTAACGTACCTCCCAGACCTACTTTTACTTCTGTCTTATACCCATTGTCTTCCAGCATGAGGGATATCAAATGTCCCAGAATAAAAGATTCCTGGAACAATTTGGATCCTATGACTATAGTCTTATCATTCGTAGGACCTGAGGTAGCATCTTCTGAAGGTTGAGCATCTTCAGTTGATCTTGTGCATCCACTTATCAATACAGTAATAATAACCAATAAAACGAAGAGAGCTTTTAATTTCATAAAATATAACACCCAAAACAAATTATTTTAATGAATACTTATAGTTTCCTTTGTGAAGTTATTTACCAAAAAATTGAATATTAGTTGTAAAAAAGACTTAATATGATCTTGAGGGATATTTTTTCATAATATCCGGTATTTTATGTTTATAAGGAGGAGTTAAGTGTGGTAATTGCAAAGTGGAACGGAGTAATACTTGCTGAGAGTGATACAACAATAATAATTGAGGAAAATCATTATTTTCCCCCGGATTCTGTCAATATAGAATACTTAAAAGAAAGCACCACACATACCACATCCCCCTGGAAAGGGGTTGAATTCCAATAATCATCAAAAAGCTTAATAAGTTATATCCCTTAATTTAATTGGGAGAGAAAATG